>CALBNC010000127.1 GCA_937896195.1 uncultured Gammaproteobacteria bacterium | reverse complement strand
CCGAAGTTAGACATGCCATTGCTGTTGCCATAACCGTTGTTATAACCGTTGTTATAACCGTTGTTATTTGAGTTGCCAAAGAAAGCTGAAGCAGAAGTTGCTGCTACTAATGTTGCGATTGCAACTGTTTTTACTAATGTTTTCATATTAATCTCCATTAAATTAAAGTGCATAAATATTAGTAAAAAGTTACTAATATCCAATTATTATAACAAAATTAAAGGCATTTATAATGTGTTTTTAAGGACCAAAAAAAACCACCCATAAAGGGTGGCTTTTAATACGTGACTACTGATCTGATCAGTAGTCGTAGTTAGTTGCTAATTACTTAGCAGCTGGAACTACAGTTTCACGTGAGTCAGCTTCGATTTGAGCTTGAGCATCTGCAGCGCCTTTAGCGTATGCATCTGCTTGAGCCTTAGCAAAAGCGTCAGCTTGACCTTTAGCGTATGCATCAGCAACACCTTTAGCGTTAGCGTCAGCAACACCAGCGAATTGACCGTCTGTAGTAGCGTTAGAAACATTCTTAGTCGTGTTCTTGTTGTTGTATTTAAAACCCCAATCAGAATCATTGTTCATGTTGTTGTTGTTCGCAAAAGGACCCATGTTTTGAGCGCCATTGAAAGGACCCATGTTTGAACCACCGTTGAAAGGACCCATGTTCTGTCCGCCAGTAAATGGACCCATGTTAGAACCTGAGTTCATAGGACCGAAGTTAGAAACGCCGTCAAAAGGACCGAAGTTAGACATGCCGTTGCTGTTGCCATAACCGTTGTCGTTTGAGTTACCAAAGAAAGCTGAAGCTGAAGTAGCTGCTACTAAAGTAGTAATTGCGATAATTTTTTTCATGTTAATCTCCTAGATTATTTTTTAAATTTTTGACACATTCATTATTGAGTGTGTTTTAAGTACTGAGCTAGTTGCTCTGTATGGGATGTATTATATAACACTTATATTAGAAGTCAATGATATTCTAATATAAATTACTAAATAAACTAAAAAACGTTGATATATAAGGGTTTAAAAGAGAAAAAAATATTGAAAAAAATGAAAATTACTAAAATATAAGCTTAAAAATAGCCTAAATAAATGCAAAAATCACTGTTTTTTGCTTAAAAATAAGGAATTAAGCCCTGAAAATTGAAAAAAAATGAAAATTATCAAGCTATTTATAAAATTTGGGAAATTATGCAAATGCATAAATATAAGGCATTTATAGCGACTAATTCTCATACCTATATATAGGTATTAATAAAGCTCTGAATTTTTGACATAAAAAAACCAGCTCGAAAGCTGGCTTTTCTAAACTAAGTTTATTTTAGTTTTGGCTTCTACTGTCTGCAGAAGAAGTTGTTTTACCATCTGCATAACCTTTAGCGTATGCATCGGCTTGACCTTTAGCGAAACCATCAGCTGCGCCTTTAGAGTATGCATCAGCTTGCGCTTTAGCGTTAGCAGAAGCAGCACCTGCGTACTGACCATCAGTTGTTGCATTAGATGTATTTTTAGTTGAGTTCTTATTGTTGTATTTAAAACCCCAATCAGAATCGTTGTTCATGTTGTTGTTGTTCGCAAATGGACCAAAGTTTTGAGCGCCATTGAAAGGACCCATGTTTGAACCACCGTTGAAAGGACCCATGTTCTGGCCGCCACCGAATGGACCCATGTTTGAACCACCATTAAAAGGACCCATGTTCTGGCCGCCACCGAATGGACCAAAGTTAGACATGCCATTGCTGTTGCCATAACCGTTGTTACCACCATTGTTACCAAAAAAAGCTGAAGCTGAAGCTGCTGCCATTACTGTAGCAATTGCTACTATTTTTGTTGTATTTCTCATTATTTTTTCCTCTGAAAGTTTTTTTATAAATCAACTATAAAACAAATAAACTAATGTCTACTTGTAATTCATAATACGCCATTCTATTTATATTACAATATTATTAGTAAAGGTTAATACTATGATATAGAGTCAATTAGCGCGTCACCGAACTCTGTTGTTGATAACAAAGTAGCACCAGACATTAATCGCTCTAGATCGTAAGTGACTGTTTTGTTTTGAATAACAACCGACATAGCTTCTAAAATTTTATCTGCAGCTTCAACCCAGCCTATATGTCTAAGCATCATTTCTGCAGATAGAATAATAGAACCTGGATTAACTTTGTTTAAACCGGCATATTTTGGCGCTGTACCGTGGGTTGCTTCAAATACGGCAGTTGTATCTGATAAATTAGCACCAGGTGCAATACCGATACCACCAACCTGAGCTGCTAGCGCATCTGATATGTAATCACCATTTAAATTTAGTGTTGCGATGACTGAATACTCTTCAGGGCGTAATAAGATTTGTTGCAAGAAGGCATCAGCAATAACATCTTTAACAGTAATAACAGTGCCTGTTGTTGGATTGGTAAATTCACACCATGGTCCATCACCTATCGCTTTGGCACCAAACTCTTCTTGAGCCATCTGATAACCCCAATCTCTAAAACCACCTTCGGTGAATTTCATGATGTTGCCTTTGTGTACAAGCGTGACAGAATCTTTGTCGTTATCAATAGCGTATTGAATAGCGGCGCGAACTAAGCGATCTGTACCCTCTTTAGAAACTGGCTTAATACCAATGCCTGAAGTTTCTGGAAATCGAATTTTAGTTGTTCCCATTTCATTTTGCAAAAAGTCGATTAGTTTTTTAACTTCTTTTGTGCCTGCTTGATATTCAATACCCGCATAAATGTCTTCAGAATTTTCTCTAAAAATCACCATGTCTACTTTCTCAGGGGCTTTAACGGGTGTTGGTGTACCTGTAAAGTATTGCACAGGACGCTGACAAATAAATAAATCAAGCTCTTGACGAATGGCAACATTTAAAGAACGCATGCCGCCACCAACTGGTGTGGTTAATGGGCCTTTAATAGAGACAACAAATTCTTGAATGGCATCAATTGTTTCTTGAGGTAAGTATTCACCATAAATATCATTCGCCTTTTCGCCAGCATAAACATCCATCCATTTAATAGATCTTTCGCCATTGTAGGTTTTCTGAATAGTGCTATCAATGACTTTCTTCATCACTGGAGAAACGTCACTACCAATGCCGTCACCTTCAATATAAGTAATAATTGGATGATTAGGAACTTTGATAGTGCCATTGTCAAAAGTAATTTTTTCGCCGTTTTCTGGTACTTGAATGTGTTGATAGCTCATTGGTATTCTCGGGTGTTTTGTTAAATAAGTAAGCGTAGTATTTTAGCATCCTCAAGGTTCGAGTAGTATTTTTCGCGCGTATCAATCAATTCGAAACCATATTTTTGATAAAAGTGGATGGCTGATATATTAGAAACTCTAACTTCCAACATGATAGAGCGAACCTTGTCTTGGTTTAAATGTTGCAATAGGTCATCTAATAGCTCCCTACCCAGACCTTGTTGCTGAAACTTAGGAGTGATAGCAATGGTTAAAATATCTATAAAGTCTATTGAGTTTAGGGTGAGTAAATAACCTGCAATTTGTTCATCATACAAAATTAATCGCATGCTAATGCTTGGATTTTGAAATGAATCAAGGAGTTTTTGCTGACTCCAGGGTGAAGAAAATACGCAATTTTCAATCGCTAAAATCGCTTCTAAATCTTTTTTTGTTGCCTCTCTAAAGGAAATATTGATAGGCTTTGTTATCAGTTTCGTTTTGGTAGAAGAATCCTAGATCGTCAAAGCTCTGCTCTAATTGAGTAACATCTTGGGCTTGTAGACCAATTAACACACGGCCAAAATCAGCACCATGATTGCGATAATGGAATAAAGTGATGTTCCAATGACTACCCACTTTCTTTAAGAAATCTAGTAATGCGCCTGGACGCTCTGGAAATTCAAATCGGTATAACACTTCATGCTCACAGTTGCTGCGCCCACCAACCATATATCGAATATGAGTTTTGGCGATAGAATTATCACTCATGTCTAATACGTCAAACGAGTCTGACAAACGATCTAATAATACTTGTTTTTCATTTAGGCCTTCGTTGAGTGAAATACCCACAAAGATTCGAGCTTGAGTATCAGAACCATAACGATAGTTAAATTCAGTAATTGAATGATCTTTTAACATTTCGCAGAACTTCAAAAAGCTGCCTGGTTTTTCATCAATGGTGGCCGCGATAATGGCTTCGTTGTTCTCACCAATATCAGCACGTTCTGAAATGTAGCGCAATCTGTCAAAGTTAACGTTTGCGCCAGATACTATCGAAACTAAATTTTCGTTTTTTAAATCATGCGTTTGGAGATACTTTTTAATGCCCGCAGTTGACAATGCACCAGCAGGTTCTGAGATAGAGCGAACATCTTCATAGATATCTTTAATAGCTGCACAGAGCTCATCATTACTTACCAGAATAACTTCATCGACGAATTGCTTAGCCATTTCAAAGGTTTTTTCACCAATTTGTTTCACTGCAACGCCGTCGGCAAAACGACCTACTTCTGGCAAAACTACACGTTCGTTGTGCTTTAGAGCTTCGTATAAAGTTGGAGAATCTTGTGGCTCAACACCAATGACGCGAATATTCGGCGCGTAATGTTTAAGATAAGTCGCCATACCGCCAATTAGGCCGCCGCCGCCTACAGGAATAAACACTTTATCAATCGCTGGTAATTGCTCCAATAGCTCTTTAGCAATAGTTGCTTGGCCTGCCATCACTTCAATATCGTCATACGGGTGGATAAAGACTAAATCTTGCTGTTTTTCAAGTTGTTTGGCATACTTTAAAGCGTCATCATAAACATCGCCATAAAGCACAACCTTGCCGCCCAATTGCTTAACCGCATTAACTTTAATTTTAGGGGTTGATAATGGCATCACAATCAGTGCATTGATGCCTAATTTTGTAGCAGATAAAGCAACCCCTTGAGCATGATTGCCTGCACTCGCTGTCACAACGCCTTTGGCTTTTTGTTCGGGCGTTAAAGAAGAAATTTTTTGGTATGCACCTCTATTCTTAAAAGTATGAATTGATTGCTTATCTTCACGCTTTAAATAGATATTATTCTCTAGACGCTTAGACAGCTGATGCGCATGAGAAAGTGGCGTAACTGTTGCAACATCGTAAACACGTGTGGAATTTGCTAATTTAACAATGTTGTGCATGAAGCTCCTGCAAGTAAGCCACATCAACAATCCTGGCTTGTGTTTGGTTGCCTTGAATTAGATTAAACGGCTGATCTGGCTCGCCTAGATTACTTAAAATAACAGCAGCACCTGTAAAATCATGTGTATCAGTATAGTCGTTAACCGTAATAATAGTTTTGAGATGAGCATCGGTTGTTGAAACGATACCGTTATGGGAATCTTCAAATGCCAAGCATTGTGATGCGTCAAGATTCATCTGCTCTAAAACATAATGATAAATGTCTCCAGCTGGCTTCAGATTGGGCACCACATCACCTGCGCCAATAACTTCAAACCAATTTAATGCTTCTTTACCAAGTGTGCTAGTAATCAAAGCATCAACGTTAGCCGGCGTTGTTGTTGTTGCAATAGCTAGACGAAGGCCAGCTGCTCGTGCTTCGTTAAACAAACGCTCGACACCTGGACGAAGAGGCATATCACCCTGCTCCACAATATTGACATATTTTTTGGTCTTAAGTTGATGTAGTTTCAAGGCAAAGGCATTTAAATCTTCTATTTCAAAATTGGGTAAATATTTATTGACATAGTGTTTAATTCGCAATTGACCGCCGGTCACATTTAACAATTCGTGGTAAAGTTCGTTTGACCAAGTCCAATCTAGACCTAATTCTTTAAAAGCTAAATTAAAAGCGACCAAATGTCCATCTCTTTCAGTGTTAGCAAGGGTTCCGTCAACGTCAAAAATTAATGCTTCTAATGTCATAATGCTTTTATAGTTAAATATATGAGAAATAAATTGCTATTTTAAGACACTTTAGGTATAAAGATATTTTTTTTGAATTAATCTTAAATTTATGTCACAGACAGACTATCAAAATATCCCACATTACGTACTTAAGAAGGGTGAAGAATTTATGAGCAAAGCTCAGCTTGATCATTTCATCAGCAAGTTAAATACTTGGAGAGAAGAATTAGTAAGTGATGCGGAATCAACTATTAGTCATATTAAAAAAGAGTCAACACAAGTAGCTGATATCAATGATCGTGCGACACTTGAGGAAGAATTTGCATTAGAGCTTAGAACAAGAGACCGTGAACGTAAATTAATCGGAAAAATCGATAAAACTTTGCATATTATTGAGATGGGTGATTACGGCTATTGTAAAACTTGTGGCACTGAAATTTCACTAGTTCGCTTAGAAGCACGCCCTACAGCAGATGAGTGCATTGATTGCAAAACAATCTCTGAGAAAAAAGAAGTTTAATTAAGTGTTAATCAAAAGTGCCTGTAAGACATGCACTTTTTTTCAAACCCGCCTAGGCGTTCAAGTCCCATTTCTTTGGTAATCGTTCCGATGGGTGTTAGCTTTACGTTCAAATCTTGTGATAATTGCTCAACCTGTTTAATTTTATTTTGTGCCACTGTAAAGCACAACTGATAATCGTCACCTCCCGCAAGCACTAAACACCAATCCTGGCTTTCTTGGATATAGGCTTGCACCTCATCACTTAGCGGTATATTAGCCAAATTAATACGTGCACCTAAGTTTGATTGCTTCAGAATATGGCCAAGGTCTTGCTCTAAACCATCTGATATATCAATACAAGCATTAGCAACTCCAAGTAATGCATGGCCAAGTTTTATTTGCGGATCAGGCGTGTTAAAGCTTTTTAAGAGTGATTCACTTGGGCGAATATTTTGCTGAATCTGTTGCCAAGCAAGGCCAGCATCTCCCAATGCATTAGAAACAAAGATAGTGTCCCCTGCTTGAGCGGATGACCTCAATAAAGCTTCGCCTTTATCTACTATGCCAGTGACATTTATAGTAATACTTAGCATTCCTTTAGTCGTGTCACCCCCTACCAAAGCAACATGATGAAGGTCGGCCAATGCTTTAAGCGAGCTAGAAAAATCATTGAGCCAGTTTTTATCAAACTCAGGCAGTGTTAACGCCAACGTAAAATATTGAGGGGTTGCACCCATGGCGGCTAAATCACTTAAATTAACTGCTAAAGCTTTGTGAGCAATATCACTGGCAGAAGTATTTTTAGGAAAATGTACGCCTTCGATCAGTGTGTCGACGCTAGTTGCTATTTGATATTGGCTGTCAATCGAAATTAGGGCGCAATCATCGCCAACTCCTAACAGGCTAAGATCTTCATTCTTCCAATTGAAATATTTTTCAATTAGATCAAACTCATTCATTGAGGATATTTTTGAGTAAATTTTTGTTCTACTTCACCACGACCTGCATTAAACATAGAGCCAGACCCTAGCACAGCAGAAACAAGCACGGCAAAAAATAACGGCACAGTGCCTAGTAATGTCAAAATTGAGCCAGTAATACTGGTGCCATCCATACTGCTGACACCGTTATCACCAATAATTAACCCGAGTGAAATGATTAAAATATAAAACACATAAGCAATGATTAAAATCTTATATCGATTAAGCGACATTTGCCAATGCAGATATACCAAATAAACATCGTTTTTCTTAGCTTTTTTGGTACGTAGATAGGTGTAAAAAATGATACCTATAGAAACGACAATAGTTAGCCCAATGGCAACATTCATACTAGTATTAAGTAGCTTTATCAAGCCTAATGTGCCGATAATGTGAATCAAAATAGTGTTAATAGTAAAGAGCTCATGAGCAGCTTTAGCACTCTTACGATTTTGTTCAGTTGCATCAATTTTAATAATCATGGCAACTATTTTACACCATATAAAATCAAGACCTAGGCCTCGAGAAATTATTACATATAGGCGTTTTCTTTTTGAGTGTGATCAGTGACATCGCGTACTGATTTAATCTCTGGAAAAAGATTTCTAAGTTGGGTTTCAACACCCTGCTCTAGGGTTGCTTTCACTGAAGAACAGCCTTGACAACCACCACCAAAATTAAGAATTACATCCTTATCTTCAGTAATTTCAACCAAATCAACAAAACCACCATGTGATGAAAGTCCTGGACTGATTTCAGCTGCCAAAACATATTTAATTCTCTCTTCCAGAGGTGCATCATCTTTTGGCTCTTCGCCTTTAGCATTAGGAGCAGTAATAGTCAGTTTTTTGCCGGTACCTTCATCTTTTAAAGCTACTTCTGATCCTTTTAAGTAAGGAAAGTTAGCTTTATCAATGTAGGATAAAAATCCTTTATATTCAAACTTTTCATAGCCTGGTGTTAGATCTTTTGGATGGCAAAAATTAAATGACACAGTTGCAGCTGGTGTTCCTGCACGTGTTACATCAACTTTAAGACCTAGTTCTTGGTCATCTTGCTGTGAAAATAGATCCGCAACATACGCTTGAGCTTCATCCGAAATACTAAACATGGCTATCCTTTGTTAAAAATTATATTATCGATCAAACGAGTTGATCCTAAAAATACAGAACATAATATCGCAATTTGGGTGGTATTGTCTACAATAGATTTAAGGGTATTAGCATCAACCACTGACAAATACTCTATTTTAAAATGTTGTTCCAAGGCCCTATTTGAATTTAGCCTAGAAAGCTCTATCTCTTTGCCTTGTAAAATCTCTTGTTTTAACCCTTTTAAAGCTTTATATAGATTGGTTGCAAGCTCTTTTTCATCCATTGATAAGTATTGATTTCTAGTGCTCATGGCAAGCCCATTTTTTTCACGAACAATATCACCCGATAATATTGTAATAGGTAGCGTTAATGTTTTGACCATTTGCTCAATAACCAATAACTGCTGATAATCTTTCTGGCCAAAAATAGCCACGTCAGGTGTGGTAATTTTAAACAAGCAATTCACCACTTGAACCACGCCATCAAAATGACCAGGACGAGAATTGCTACACAGCCCTTGGGATAAACTTCCAGCTTTTAAAGGGCTATCCAATCCATTTGGATAGATTTGCTCTTTGTCTGGCGTAAAGACTGCGTCAACCTTACAAAATTCTAACTCAGATAGATCTTGATCTAAGGTGCTTGGATAGTTTTTAAAGTCTTCATGCTCACCAAATTGTGTTGGATTAACAAAAATACTAACAATAACTTTGTCGGCATTTGCTTTAGCTTGATGAACTAAAGATAAATGACCAGCATGCAAGCCTCCCATGGTTGGCACCAAGGCGATTGTTTTGCCTTGAGATTTCCATATCGAAACCACATCAGCTATTTGCTGATTATTTGAGCAAACTTGCATTAATAGCTATACTCGTCGTTGGGAAAATTTTGACTTTTAACTGAGTTAATGTAGTCGTTTACTGCAGATTCAATTGAGTCATTACCAGTCAAAAAGTTTTTGACAAATTTAGGCAAATATCCAGTGTTAATTCCAAGCATATCGTAACTAACTAGTACCTGGCCATCGCAGCCAACTCCTGCACCAATACCAATCGTTGGAATTGAAATCGCCTTACTAATCTTGCTAGCCAGCTTAGCGGGTACGCATTCCAGTACGATGGTTTTAACCCCCCAAGATTCAAGCATTTTGGCATCTTTTAAAATACGCTGTGCACTCTGCTCATCTTTGCCTTGCACTTTATAGCCACCCATTTCAACAATAGATTGTGGTTGCAGCCCTAGATGACCGCACACTGGAATATTATTAGCTTGCAAGAGTTTAAAAGAAGCCTCATACTCTGATCCACCTTCAAATTTTATCATGTGTGCACCAGCGCTCATTAAGCACTCAGCATTTTTTAGAGTTTGCTCTGCATTGGTATAGCTTTGATACGGCATATCAGCAATCAACAAGGCATTTTGAACTCCCTTTGCAGCTGCTTGAGTATGATAGATCATATCTTGCATAGTGACACTGAGTGTATTTTTCGACCCTTGAATCACATTACCCAACGAATCACCCACCAAAATCACATCCACACCACACTCATCAAATAGCTTAGCAAATGAGGCATCGTAAGCAGTTAAGCAAGTGATTTTTTCGCTGTTTTCTTTAAAAGATTGTAGCTGGGAAAGTATCATAATTTTGTTAATTGAAACTCACCTAATTCCTCAATAAGATCCTGAATAGGGCCTAACACCGGTACTTTTAAATCATCTTCAAGTTCAGCCAATGGAATAAGTACAAAAGCTCTATTCATCATTTCAGGGTGAGGAATGATTAATTGCTTAGAGGCGACCACTTGAACGCCATAAATAATAATATCCAAATCAATGGTTCTAGCGCCCCATTTTTTTTCACGTACTCGGTGTTGCTTGGTTTCAATATCTTGACAAACATAGAGTAATTCTAACGGCGTAAGGTGTGTGTCAACTTGTGCAATGGCATTAATATAATCAGGCTGTTTTGAATCATCCACCGGCGGTGATTGATACAAGCTAGAAAGATTAACCACTTCTATATCTTTAGTCCCGTGTAACGCCATAACTGCGGTTTTAATTTGTTGCTTTGGCTCATTAAGATTTGACCCAAGCCCAATATAAGCTAACAATGGATTAAAGTTCCGACATGTTCGCCAGTACCTAATTTTATTAAGACATCAGGGAGCCTGCCTGAAGCAATAACCGTATTGGTATTTGAAAGAGAGGCTGTTCTAGCCGCCAGTACTTTGGTATACATTCCGCCAGAACCTAATGAGCCGCCCGTTCTACCTGCTACCTTTTCTAATTTTTCATCATCAACCTGAATTTTTGAAATCAATTCAGCGTCAGAATTTTGCCTAGGGTCGGCGCTGTATAAGCCGCCTTGGTCTGTCAAAATAACCAATTGAGTTGCACCTACCAAATTAGCCACTAGTGCTGCCAAGGTATCATTATCACCAAATTTAATTTCTTCAGTGGCAACCGTATCATTCTCATTAACAATTGGTACTGTATTTAGCTCAAGAAGCGTATTTAAGGTTGCTGAAATGTTGTCACTCTGCTGAGTGTTAGCTAGATTGTCATGAGTTAATAGCACTTGCGCTGTATGAATTGCGTGCTTTGCAAATAAAGACTCATAGGTTTGCACCAGGCCCATTTGCCCAACAGCAGCAGCGGCTTGAAGCTGATGAATAGCCTCTGGTCGACTTGACCAACCTAGGCGCTTTATGCCTTCTGCAATAGCGCCACTAGACACTAAAATAACTTCAATATCTTGATTTTTTAATTGTACAATTTGCTCTACCCAAGAACTGATGGCGTTGACATCTAGCCCTTGTCCATCATTGGTTAAGAGTGCCGATCCAATTTTAACCACCCACCTTTGTTTACTCATTGGTATTATTTTTAACCAGTATGAATAAGCCTTTGACTAAGTCTTTACAGCCCAGGCCGTTTAATGCTGAAATATTATAAAATTCACCCTTGTAGCCAATGTCTTTTAACAAAGTTTTGACCACTTCATCACGCTCATCTTCAGGCAACAAATCCATCTTGTTAACTGCAAGCATTCTCGGCTTGTCAGCTAATTCTGGATCGTATTTTCTTAATTCTTTCTCAATAGTTAAAAAGTTTTTAGCTGGGTCTGATGCATCTGCTGGCAAAATATCAACCACATGCAATAAAGCTTTAGAACGAGATAAATGCTTCAAAAATTCAAAACCCAGGCCAACACCTTCACTCGCATCTTCGATTAAGCCAGGGATATCGGCCATCACGATATGTTCATCATAATAAGAAACTACACCTAGTGATGGGTGCAGTGTTGTAAATGGATAGTCGGCTACTTTAGGACGTGCACTGGATATCTGGCGAATCAAACTTGACTTTCCTGCATTAGGCATTCCAAGTAATCCAACATCAGCCATCACACTCATTTCTAAACCAATTTCACGTATTTCGCCAAGTGAACCTGGTGTCGTTTTTCGAGGTGCGCGATTAATACTAGATTTAAAACGTGTATTGCCTAAACCATGAAAACCACCCTTAGCAACCAAGATAACTTGCTCATGTTTGATCATCTCACCGATTAATTCGTCAGTTTCTAAATCAAAGATTTTGGTGCCTAATGGAATTTCAACCGTTAAATGGTCTGCAGATTTTCCACGTTTATTTTGTCCTGATCCAGGCTGACCATTTTTTGCTCTAAATAAACGATTGAAGCGAAACTCGCTCAACGTATTTAAACTCTCTTGGCCACGGAAATATATATGCCCGCCATCACCGCCATCACCGCCATCTGGGCCGCCATCTGGGATATATTTCTCTCGACGAAAACTTAAACAACCTCCACCACCTTTTCCAGCTTCAATACGAATACTGGCAGAATCAACAAACTTCATAAAAAACCGCTAAAATACAATAAAGCTATTATACCACCGACAAATGAATCGAACTCTATACAGCCTAGTTGGATATTTATTATTACCTATTTTAATTATTCGATTATTTGTGAAATCTATCAAGGCTCCAAGCTACAGAAAAAGAGTGTCTGAAAGACTGGGGTTTATCCAAAAAATATCCACGCCTACTATCTGGGTCCATTGTGTTTCAGTGGGTGAATTTAGAGCCTCTATCACCCTTATTGATACCTTAATCAGTGAACATCCTAAGCATAAAATATTGGTGACTAGTACTACTCCAACAGGCTCTAGTGCACTTACACAGCATTATGGTGATAAGATTTTGCATTGTTATTTTCCATTTGATTTAAGCATTATTGTTAAGCGCTATATTAAACGCATCAATCCAGATTTATGTATTCTCATGGAAACTGAAATATGGCCAAACTTAATTCATGCTTTAAAGCAAAACAACATTCCCAGTATTTTAATTAATGCCCGATTATCGGATCGATCGTTAAAAAAATATCAAAAATTTGCACCAAAACTTATCCGTGAAACGCTCAACAACTTAACTTTAATTGCCACACAAAATCAAAACTCGGCAACTCGATTCATTCAGCTGGGTGCGCATGACAAAAAAGTAATTAACGCGGGCAATATTAAATTTGATCTAAACCCAGTGCCTAATAGCACTGTAACGCAAATCTTAAAGAAAATAGTTGGCCATCAAAAAGTTATTACTTTTGCCAGTACACATTTAGGAGAAGAGAGTCAAATTATTAATAGTTTTTTAAAAGTTCAATCTCAACTTAATGCATTACTTGTTATCATCCCAAGACATCCTGAACGATTTAATAGTGTGGAAAAGCTCATAAAAAATGCCTCTTTAAGTGTATCTCGTCGCTCGGATACTCGCGTAGTTGAAAAAGATCATGTGCTACTAGGCGACTCCATGGGGGAAATGCTGAGCTATTTTAAAATCAGTGATATTGTGTTTATGGGAGGTAGTTTAAATGAGACGGGTGGGCACAATATGTTGGAACCAGCAGCCCTATCTAAGCCAATTATTTTTGGCCCTAATGTATTTAATTTTTCTGAAATTTCTTCTGCTTTATTGAAAAATAAAGCCAGTATTCAAGTGCAAAATTCAGATGAATTATTTGAAAAGCTGATTCAATTGCTTAATAATCCTGAACAGTTAAAATCGTTAGGTTCTAATGCTAAACACTATTTTGATTCTCAACAAGGTGCGGTTAAAAAAATAGCCAAACTCGTTGCAGATATTATTTAGTACCCCAATGACGCTGCATTTCATAAAACAAAAAAGAAGCAGTCCAAGTAATCAGTACAAAACCAACTAGAGCTTCCATACCAACTAATAAACGAATAGAACCTAAAGGCTCAATGTCACCAAAACCAAGCGTGGTGAAATTGGTAAATGAAAAATAGACGCTATCCATAAACGAACCATCATAATTACCTTGTATTTCACCCCAAACCTTATCTTTGCTCATTAGAAAATAAGCCAGTGCAAATAGCCATATCTCGACCACATGCGCAATTAGCGCAATAAACACCACGAATACAATTCTAAATCGATGTTTAATGTGAACTTTAGGCGCCAGATTAGTGGCACGGTACAAAAATTCATAATGAATTAAAACACTCAGAGTAACGATAATGATGTTAATTAATACTGCAAGCCACATAGATAAAATCTTTATAATTAAAGTAACTTATTTTACTCAAAAAATTTAGGAAAAAATCAAAATGGGCTGTTGCAACACGAAAATCAATGAAAAGCCTTTATGCTATTGCTTTAATATTAGTGAAAATGCCTATCTAGAGGCACTAAAAGCTGGAAAAGGCAGTGTTTTAAAGGATTTTGTAGTGTTTCAGACCAAACATAACTACTGCAACTGTGAAAACCTTAATCCTTCCAAGCAATGTTGCCTAAAAGCATTTAAACAAATAGAAATTTCGCAAAAAAATTAAACAACAGGGTTGTTTAATTCTCTTTTCCACTTGAGTTTTTTCTCAATCGAAATAATAATCATGCTTGCAATATCTTTTTGCGTTGCAGTTTCAACTCCTTCCAGTCCAGGAGAGGAAGTGACCTCTAGCAATAAAGGTCCTGATTTAGATCGAATAATATCAACACCAGCAACGCTTAAACCTAATATTTTTGCAGCTGAGACAGCAAGTTTTCGCTCATCTGGTGTAATTTTAACAAGAGAAGCAACGCCACCCAAGTGAAGATTTGCTCTAAATTCACCTGGTGCAGCTTCTCGTTGAATCGAAGCTACTACCTTGCCATTAATAACAAAACAGCGCAAATCTTTACCTTGGGCTTCTTTGATAAACTCTTGCACTAATAAATTTGTATTTAAAGATTTAAAAGCATTAATCACACTTTCGGCGGCTTTTTCAGTTTCTGCCATCACCACTCCTTTACCTTGAGTCCCTTCAAGTAATTTAACAACCAAAGGAGCTCCGCCGACCATTTCAATTAAATCATTGGTGTCCATTGAGGAGCTTGTAAATCCAGAAGTAGGTATATCAACACCATGTTTCAACATAAGCTGTAGCGAAAACAATTTATCTCTTGATTGTGTAATAGCCGTAGAAGAATTGGTTGTATAAATTCCCATACTCTCAAATTGACGTGCCAATGCACACCCATAGAATGTCATACTTGGACGAATTCTGGTAATTACCGCATCTAATTCATCCAAATCTTTGCCGCCTCTATAGCGAACCTCTGGATCCAATGCGTCTAATTTCATATAACAACGTTTTAGATTCAAGAATTGCATTTCATGGCCACGTTCTTCGCCAGCTTCAATGATTCTTTGATTACTATAAAGCGATTTATTAGAGGCTAAAAGTCCAATTTTAAGGGCGGTTTTTGGGTTATTATTTTTCTGATAAAAATTATTCAGATCTGACGCCGGAATATCACCAAAATAAAAACTGGTAGAAGGATCAACAAGCAGTTTTCCTTTCATAGCCTCTCGACCCAACAACATTCTATATCCCATTGAATCGCGATTGGCTAAAGTAACCTCGATTTTCCAAACCTCTTTATCTATCTTAATTGAAGTTAAGATAACACAACGGGATTCAGAGATGCCACTGGAACTTTTAACTAAACGTCTAGCAAAAAGAGGACTTTCACAACGAATTAAAGTGTGTCTATTTTTTTGCAAAGGTAATACTTCAAAGCTAACCCAAGGCTCTCCATGTCTACGAAAATTATGGATATTATAAGCATGAATGGAAGATGTTTGGGCGCCAGAATCCACCCGTGCTTTAATAGCTGGAACACCTAAATCTGGAAAAGAGCACCATTCTTGCGAACCAATAATTTTTTTTGTTTGATTTAAACTCATAATTCAGTAGGCTATTAAAAAGGGTGAGTTGACTATTTAAGGAGCGGTGTTCTTTATATAAATTTCAGAATCGTTGGCTAAAAACTCAGCCGATTTTAAATCCATTTCCACTTGAATGGCATTAATTTTAGCAATTTCTGCCGCATCCATGGTTTTAATCTCTTGAGTAATTTTCATAGAGCAAAACTTAGGACCACACATCGAACAAAAGTGTGCCGTCTTAGCTGCTTGCTTAGGCATGGTTTCGTCGTGATATTTACGAGCTGTATCTGGGTCTAAACCTAGATTAAACTGATCTTCCCATCTAAATTCAAAACGTGCTTTAGATAAAGCGTTGTCTCGAATTTGTGCGCCTGGATGGCCTTTGGCTAAATCAGCAGCGTGTGCTGCAATTTTATAAGCAATAATTCCTTCTTTTACATCGTCTTGATTCGGTAAACCTAAGTGCTCCTTAGGTGTCACGTAACAAAGCATAGCGCAACCATACCAGCCGATTTGTGCCGCACCAATAGCTGAAGTAATATGATCATAACCTGGGGCGATATCTGTAGTTAACGGACCTAATGTATAAAATGGCGCCTCACCACATTCGTCAAGCTGCTTTTCCATGTTTTCTTTAATCATTTGCATTGGAACGTGTCCAGGGCCTTCGATAAAAGTTTGGACATCATGTTTCCAAGCGACTTTTGTCAACTCACCTAAGGTTTCAAGCTCACCAAATTGTGCTGCGTCATTTGCATCAGCAATACAACCTGGTCGCAGACCATCACCCAGTGAGAAAGTAACGTCGTACTTTTTCATAATTTTACAAATATCTTCAAAATGAGTATAAATAAAGCTTTCTGTATGATGCGCTAAACACCATTTAGCCATAATAGAACCGCCACGAGACACAATACCTGTGATACGATTAATCGTCAAAGGAACATACTTTAAGCGAACACCTGCGTGAATCGTGAAGTAATCAACACCTTGCTCTGCTTGCTCAATTAGCGTATCTCTGAACACTTCCCAAGTAAGGTCTTCAACCACACCATTAACTTTTTCTAAAGCTTGATAAATAGGCACTGTACCGATTGGAACCGGAGAGTTTCTAATAATCCATTCGCGAGTTTCGTGAATATTTTTACCCGTTGAAAGGTCCATAATTGTATCTGCACCCCAACGAATTCCCCAAACCATTTTATCTACTTCCTCTTCAATGCTTGAGCCTAATGCTGAATTACCAATATTGCCATTAATTTTCACCATAAAGTTACGGCCAATAATCATCGGCTCAGTTTCAGGATGGTTAATATTAGCAGGAATAACAGCGCGTCCACGTGCCACTTCACTACGAACAAATTCTGCAGTAATCAGCTCAGGAATTTCAGCACCAAAGCTTTCGCCTTTCTGCTGGCCAATTTGATCTTTATAATCTTGCCATTTACAATTTTCACGAATAGCAATATATTCCATTTCTGGCGTGATAATGCCTTGTCTCGCATAATGCATCTGAGTAACGTTTTTACCCTCTTTTGCGCATTTAGGTGTTTTTAAAAATTCAAAACGTAGTGTATCTAGTTCAGCATTATCTAAACGTTCGTTTGAGAAAGTTGAACTCATACCTTCTAGCATTTGTACGTCTTCCCTTTCGTCAATCCAATTATCACGAATACTATCTAAGCCTTTACGCAAATCGATTTGAACACTGGTATCTGTATAAACACCCGAAGTGTCATAAACATGAATAGGGTCATTCTTTTCAGCTAACTCGCCAATAGTTTCTGTGAGTGTGATTTCGCGCATCGGCACTTGGATATCTGCTCGTGAGCCTTGTACATAAATCTTATTTGAATTAGGAAAAGGTTTAATAAACGCCTCTTTGACGCTTGACATGCTTGTTAAGGTTTCGCTTGATTGATTCATTGTTGTATAATCGGTTAAATTATTAGAAATATAAAATAAGAATGCCAATTTTAACCCATAGACCGCGTCGTTTGAGAAAACACGCACATACCCGTGAATTAATACGTGAAAACACATTAACAACGGACGATTTAATTTTCCCAATCTTTGTCATTGAAGGTAAAAATAAGCGTGAAAGTATTGACTCTATGCCTGATATCGAGCGTATGAGTATTGATCAATTACTAATTGAAGCTCAAGAATTAGTTGATTTAGGTATTCGTGCAGTTGCTTTGTTTCCAGTCGTGGCTAATGACAAGAAAACTTTAGATGCTCAAGAAGCATTTAATCCTGATGGCCTTGCACAAAGAGCTGTACGTGCATTAAAGCAACAATTTCCTGAGCTTGCTGTGATTACTGATGTGGCTCTTGACCCTTTCACCACACATGGTCAAGATGGATTAATTGATGAATCAGGCTATGTTCTTAATGATGAAACTGTTGAAGTTCTCGTTAAACAAGCTCTTTCTCATGCACAAGCTGGTAGTGACATTGTCGCCCCTTCAGATATGATGGATGGACGTATAGGTGCAATTCGTGATGCCTTAGAAGAAAATGGCTTTATTCATACCAATATTCTGGCTTATTCAGCTAAATTTGCTTCTAGCTACTACGGGCCTTTTAGAGATGCAGTTGGTTCTGCTAATAATCTTGGAGCCTCTAGTAAAGAAACTTATCAAATGGATCCAGCTAATTCTGATGAAGCCATTCGTGAAGTAGGTTTAGATATTGATGAGGGTGCTGATATGGTTATGATTAAGCCTGGACTACCTTATCTTGATATCGTTTATCGTGTGAAACAAACATTTGGCATGCCAACCTTTGCCTATCATGTCAGTGGTGAATATGCACAAATTAAAGCAGCCAGTCAAAACGGTTGGATTGATGAAAAAAAGGTTGTACTAGAAACCTTACTTTCTTTTAAGCGTGCTGGTAGTGATGCAATCTTAACCTACTACGCTAAACAAGCTGCACAATGGCTTAAGTAGTATTAATCTAATTATATAACTATACAATAATATTCTGATATAGTATTTATAATTGTGTATAATAACATCTTAATTACACCGAATACATACGAGATATTATTATGGAAAACAAATCACTTTTTAGCGCTATCGTTCTAACTTTTGCATTGATTGCAAGTTACTTTTTTTATAATGAAAAAATAGATACTTTAGAGCAAGAATCAGCTGAATTAACGCAAGAATATAATCAAAAATTAAACGCTTTTCAGCCAGCTAAAACAAAAAATGGAATAACAACTAAAGCGACTACCAATTCAGCCCTTGAAGCGCTTAACAACCAGTTAATAAAAGCACAATCGGCACTTAAAATTTCTCAAGAAAAACTTTCATTAGTGACTAGTAAAACCAGTGTTTTGGGTGATGAAATTTCTCAAATGGGTGACGCAAGAGTTCAAGTAAAAACACTCAAAGGCTCTTTGAAATCAGTTGAGAAAAGGCTAGATATATCTGCTGAAAAGCTTAGCTACCTTCAAGGCGTT
>CALBNC010000126.1 GCA_937896195.1 uncultured Gammaproteobacteria bacterium | reverse complement strand
TTTTATCGGGAAAACACTACTGCCTATTGTCTAGCCTTTAAAGCAGGGTTGTTTTGAATATTTATCCAATTCAACCTTCTTGTTTTTAAATAGAGAATTAAATAAACGCCTGTGTTTGTTGTTACTCCTACCTTCGAGAACTAACTAATTTTATTTATACCTATCTTTCTCTAATATTAGAATAAACTGATAAAAAGCTAATAACTATTGTTGTCATAATATAATAAAAAAAATATGAATAAGATACTCATCCAAAAACAAGATTTTGATTTATCAATAGAAGTATCGCGTGCTAGAGCTAATGATAGCGACATTGGCGCAGTGGTTTCTTTTGTGGGCACGGTGCGTGACTTAGACAATGCAAGCGTCAATAAAATGACACTAGAGCACTATCCCGGCATGACTGAAAAAACCTTGGAATCAATTGTAAATAAAGCACAAGAACGCTGGCCGATTGGCAATACAACAATTATTCATCGAATCGGAGATTTGAATATTAATGATCAAATTGTATTGGTTATTACTACTAGCAAACACCGCAAAGCGGCTTTTGAAGCCTGTGAATTTATTATGGATTATCTAAAAACTGAAGCACCCTTCTGGAAAAAAGAACATACAACAACTGACAGTAGCTGGGTTGAAGCTAAAAATAGCGACTCAATCCAAAAGAATAAGTGGGATTTATAAAATAACTCGAATACCTTCGACGAGCAAAAACAGGCCGAAACCACTCAGTAGGAAAAATACCAAATAAGGAAAATTATCCTTAAGCACTCTTTGACCAATTTTTCCAACAACCACGTAAAAGAAAAACAACAAACTAGAGGTTAAGAACATAATACTTGCATAAATACTCGCATTTAGCATTAAACCTAAATTCAACTCATTGGCAATAACTGCACCTGATGGAAATAAAATCCAAATTTTAGGCGATAACAACATAATGATTGCTAAATTCATAAAGCTCAATTTCAAGTTTGACTCTGCTTGCTGGGCTTTAAGCGCTTTATATGCTAAATAAAAAATATAACCACTGCCAAAAAAATAGAAAATAAAACCTATCTCTCCAAAGGATTTTGTCACAAATTCAATAAATACAACACTCAGAAAAGCCTGGGAAAATTGAACAATGATATTAACTATCAAGAAGGTTTTTAGAAAAAAAGTAATAATTTTTTTGGTGCTTTGCTTGGCCGTTGTCGCCATTACCGCTAACCAAACGGGGCCAGGCGTAATGTAAAAAACAAACCAAAAAATTAAGATTTTATTGAAAGCTTCAATATTCATATTTTTAATTATTGACTAAGAAATCTTCAGGTGAATTAAGATTGGCAAATAGCTGCGGACTATCCGAAAAATCCACTTCAATTGCATTGTTATCTTTAAAAAATTTTCCCAGCCTTCTTTCGCCCGTTTCTAAATATTGATCAACCACTGGCAAAATATTAACATCCACAAGTGCAAAGGTTGGATGTAGGTGCTTATTTTCACTGGCAACACATAATGCTGTGTCATGTCTTATCATAGCTTTCAAAAGCTTTTCAAGCAAGGTATGGTCTATATAAGGACCATCACATGGAACGATCAATAAATACTTGGTATTAATCTTGTTTAATACTGCTGAAATACCTGCAAGTGGGCCTTGATAGTCTAATAAGTTATCACTAACGACTTTACCAAATTTTTGATATAGGTCAAGGTTTCTGTTGGCGCTCACCCATATACTGTCCACAGATTGATCGATAACATCCATCACATGATGAATAAGGGGTTTGTTGTTAAACAAGATTAAACCCTTATCCTGGCCTTTCATCCTTGAAGATCGCCCTCCTGCAAGGATTACGGCACTAATATCGCTTTTATTAATGTTTTTCATGTAGGTATGTTATCGATAATTTGATAGGCATGTGATACAATAAAATGCATTTTTTTAAATTACAAAGAGTCTTAAATATAAATGAATACTCAAAGTGTTGATTGTGGTTGTGATGAAACTCCCCAGCCCCTGTTGTCAGTAGACAAAGCGCTAGACATATTAACTTCTACCACTCAACCAATTGGCGCCATACAAGTGTTGGCACTAGATGAATCTCTCAATCGAATACTAGCCAGCACCGTTCATTCTAATATTAACGTACCTGGGTTTGATAATTCAGCCATGGATGGTTATGCAATTCACCTGAAAAAAGATCAAATAGACACGCCAGGTGGCTTTTCTTTTAAGGTGATTGATCGAATCCCAGCTGGAAGTGTAGGTAATAAACTTGCAGCTGGTTGTGCTGCTCGAATTTTTACCGGCGCACCCATCCCTGAAGGCGCCAATACAGTTGTCATGCAAGAAGAATGTGAATTGATCGAAAACGATACACACATTGAAATTTACCGCCCAATCAGCCGAAATGAAAATATTCGTCCTTTGGGTAACGACATTAAATCAGGCGCTGTTATTTTAGATAAGGGCATTAAATTAAAGCCTCAAGATATTGCATTAGCTGCCTCAGTTGGTTCAAGCACCCTAGAAGTATTTAATAAAATTAAAGTAGGTGTTTTTTTTACAGGTGACGAATTAGTTAAACCGGGATGTGAATTAAAACCAGGGCAAATTTATAACTCAAATCAATATTCACTTATCGCCTTGCTGCATAACTTAAATTGTGAAATTATCAATTTAAATACCATTCAAGATACTTTTGAAGCTACTATTAATGCGCTTGAATCTCTTGAAAATCAATGTGATTTAATCATGACTACAGGTGGTGTTTCTGTTGGTGAAGAGGATCATGTTAAGCCTGCTGTTGAAAGTTTAGGTGAGCTCAATTTGTGGCGCATCAAAATGAAACCCGGTAAGCCACTAGCTTTTGGAAAAGTTGGAAACACTGCATTTATCGGACTTCCTGGAAATCCTGTTTCCGCTATGGTAACTTTTTTACTCTTTGCGCGCCCCTTAATTAAAAAACTACAAGGCTGTAAAAACTATCTAAATACAGCTCACAAGGTAACAGCTAACTTTGATTGGAATCGTACCAAACCAAGGCGTGAATTTGTTCGGGTGCGAATAGACCAATCAAAAATTCCAGCAGAAGTCACTCTGTATCCTAAACAAGGTTCTGATGTTTTATCCTCAATGGTTTGGGCAGATGGTTTGGCAGAAATACCGGAAAAAACCACTTTTAAAAAAGGTCAAGTGATAAATTACTACCCCTTAAATGAGATTATGTCATGAGCGATTTAACCCATGTAAACAGCAATGGTGAGGCCAATATGGTGGATGTATCCAGTAAAGATAACACTGTGCGCATTGCAAAAGCCAGTGCCAAAATTTTAATGAAGGCTAGTACCCTGCAAAAACTTAAAGACAACGACTTTAAAAAAGGCGATGTTTTGTCAGTTGCGCGAATTGCCGGCATTATGGCAGCAAAACAAACACATCATTTAATTCCCATGTGTCACAGTCTTAATTTATCAAAAGTTAGTGTTGATTTTGAATTTATTGAAAATGGCATTCTTATTAATACTTATACAAAACTCAATGCGCAAACAGGGGTGGAAATGGAGGCGTTAACTGCTGCCAGTATTGCTGCGCTTACCATTTACGATATGTGTAAATCAGTTGATCGATTTATGAAAATTACAGATGTGCAGCTGGTAGAAAAACAAGGTGGAAAATCTGGTCATTGGACAAACGCTTCTAGGATACTGTGAAATCATGAACAAGTTGATTGATAAATTTGGCAGGCAAATAACCTATTTAAGGATCTCCATTACCGAGCACTGCAACTTCAAATGTTTTTATTGTCGTGATGATGAGCACATACCCAATTGCAAACGTGAGGATATTTTAAGCTATGAAGACATCCAAAAGATTGTTAGGATTTTTTCCGAACTTGGTATTAGCAAAGTTCGCTTAACAGGTGGAGAGCCTTTACTTCGGCGCGGTATTGTAAAAATTGCAAATCTCATTAGCTCAATACCTGGAATTACCGACATGCCGTTATCAACTAATGCGCAGCTATTAGAAAAATTTGCCCCTAAGCTTTATGCAAACGGAGTAAATAGAGTAAATATTTCTATAGATTCATTAATTCCAGCTAGGTTTAAAGAAATCACACGTGGTGGTAATGTGCATGAAGTTATTAATGGAATTGATGCAGCAATTAAAGCTGGCATGCACCCCATAAAGATTAATGCTGTTGCTATGCGAGGCATTAATGATGATGAAATTGAATCATTAATTGATTTCGCCATTAAAAAAGGTATTGATATTCGATTTATTGAAACTATGCCAATTGGGGCGGCGGGAATTAAAAGTTTCACTCAACATATGAGTGAAAAAGATATTCTTGCTAGAATTGAAAAACACCTTAAAGGGAGGTTAACACCTATTATTCCTAGCCAAACTGATGGCCCTGCTAGTAATTATAAAATAAACAATACCAATTCTAGCGTAGGCGTGATCAGTGCGGTTTCGAATCACTTTTGCCAAGCCTGCAATCGTATTCGACTCACTGCCAAGGGTGAGCTTATTCTTTGCCTAGGTCAAGAAGATTCAATCTCACTTAAAGACGCTGTACGCTCTGACTTAAGCGATAACGAAATTAAGCAGCTAATCGTGAATGCGATCAATAAAAAACCTGAAAAACATGAATTTAACTCTTCTATTGATAATATTAGCAATAGACAAATGGTGGAGATTGGCGGATGAAAATATTATATTTTGCCTCACTTAAAGAAAACCTTAAAACCTCAAGCGAGGATATTGAACTAGATAATGGCGCAACAGTTAAGCAACTCAGAGTCTTGTTAGCAAGCAAGCATGGTGATCGTTTTTTTCCAAATAATATTCTTTGTGCCGTTAACCAAGAGATTGCAAATGACTCTTTGATTATTAAACAAGCTGATGAAGTAGCTTTCTACCCGCCAGTTACAGGTGGATAAAGGCTAATATATTAAAATTATGAGTTTTTATTCTAAGAATTACTTTAAATTTTAAAGATAATCTTCGAATGGATTTTTTTCTCTAAAGCTGCCCACGGCAAGAGCCACAACAAGCAAAACTAAAGAATTAAAAAAAATTGGCATAACGACAAACATATATCCAAGACTATGTATGGCTTCACCACCAATAACAGCAATAACTGCAGTAGCCCCTCCTGGTGGATGCATACATTTAAATGCATGCATGGCAATAAGGGCAAATGGAATAGCTGCTGAACTTGATAATAAAGGATCGGCTATTAAATAATAACAAGTAACGCCGACAATGGCTGAGACCGTATGCCCAACAATTAAATTATATGGACGCGAAGCAGGGGTATAAGGCAAACCAAACATCAACATAGCTGATGCTCCAGCTGAAGCAATAATAAGTGGAGATCCAGCACTTTCTAATATCACATTAGAAAAAAATTCTGCTATAAATACGGCTACAAATGCGCCTATTGCTGATATAAAAACTTCTTTGCTCTTCACCGCTCCTCTTCCCTTGGTAGTTTAAAATAATACACCTTATTTAGTAAGTATATTACCATAAACATAGCTAAAAACAACCGTACAGACCCTTTAATCGGGCTTGATTAGTCAACGAATAGCCGAAATAAGAACAATTTCATGGTCTAATTTATCCAGTACTCCATCCGCGTGGTCGCCTCATGCCGGATATTTTACAAGCCTGTTTTACATAGCCATAAGGAAACATAGTGAATAATTTTGCTTTTGCTAATTTTTTATCAATACCAAAATCTTCCGCCATTTGCTTGGTGGTATGACGAACATCAGGCGCAACACCTTTTTCGTCATAAAACTTACGCATAAAATTAAATATAGACCAATATTCATCATTTAATTCTATATTCTCTGAATCAGCTAATTCAAGCGCAACATCTTTATCCCAATCTTCAGGATCGATTAAGTACCCTTCAGGATCTAACTCGATATTTTTATTGTTTATTTTCATGCTAAAACAACTCCATTAATTTCCAGTAGTGCACAATCAATATTGACTGAACTCACACTTCTAGCAAAAATCTTTAAAGTTGGCATTAGACTTATTATTGCCATCTTTATAGCCCGATTGATATTCAGGTGTCATTCTCTGTACTTCTATTTCAGGATTTTGCAGATAACCTGCGACCCATCCTTGGATGTAATTGTCATTTACACCCATTTCTTCCATAGCCTTAACACTCTCAAAGTAATACATTAACCCCCCCTATAAGTGTGTCTTAATACGCTTTCTTCTAACAATTTGATAAGGGCGCATTAAGTAGGTTAGTGGCACTGACCAAACGTGAACTAAACGTGTAAATGGAAACACTAAAAATAGTGTCATGCCAAATAGCATGTGCAACTTGTAGGTATATGAAACACCTGCGAGCAATGTTGGATCAACACTTAGTGTAGCGATGCTTTTGACGTATTCAGCTAATACTAGCATAGTTGATACATCGCCAGATTCTGCATGATGTAGAGATCCGAAAATTGTATTTAGACCTAATAAAGCTGTAAGCAATAACCATAGAATTACAAAATTATCTCTAAAACGGCTTACTGCTTTAACCCTCTCATTGCTAATACGGCGATAAAACAACAATGCTGCACCAATCGCTGCCATGCCGCCAAACACCATACCAGCATAGATTGCAATATACTGATGCTGAACATCAGTTGCAATAATTTGCCACCAACTATGTGGCAACAACATGCCTGCTGCATGTCCAAAGAAAATACCGATAATACCTACATGGAATAAATTACTAGCCAGAACCATGCCTTTATTGCCTAATATTTGTGACGAGTCAGCCTTCCAGGTGTATTGCTCACGATCAAAACGAATCCAGCTGCCAACGATAAACACCACACCAGCGATATAAGGATAAACACCAAATAAAAAGTTTTCAAAAATCATGTTATTCTCCTTATGCTGCGTCAGCTAAATAGCTACGACTTTCAATAATTCTAATCAACTTAGCGTAAGGACTTTCAGCCTCATCTAAATTGTCCGCTATCACTTTAACAATTTTCTTAACATCTCCTAAAAATATACGTGACTCCATATCATCGAGTGTTGCTACGTATTCTAAAATTAAGGGCAGGAAGTCTGGAATTTCACCTTTTTTAACTTCTAACCCTTCAGCTTTAAAAAGCTCAGATAAATCAATCAATGCGGGGCCTCGACCATTATCATCGCCAAAAATATGGTGCGTTAAATGTAGATCATGCTCTGGAACCATATCAAAAGTTTCAACATAGGCTTGTTGTATTCCTATTGATGTATGGACACCCATCCATGAAATAAATTCCATAATGGTTCTTTTCTCACTGTCATTAATCTCTGTAGACTCTTTAACAAACTCAATAACAGAATCTAAATTCTCCATTAATTCATCATCTGGATAATCAATTAATTTTGATAAAACGTTAAATATTTGCATAATTTTCTCCTTGTTATTTATGCTTTGGCATATTTTCTACTGGAATTACCGACTTCTTACGTGCTGATGGGAATAAGCTAAAGCCTTTTCCGCCATCTTCTCCGTGTGAACTAGTGTTTCCAACAGAGAATCCATTTTGACCTTGGAATCCATATGGATCTTCATGACGCATCTCTTCATGTGAAGTTGGAATAACAAATCGATCTTCGTAATTTGCAATACCTAACATTTGATACATTTCTTCTGCTTGTTCAACACTTAACCCTGCATCTGCCAATACTTCTTTGCCATCAGTACCATCAACCGCTTTAAAACGTTGGTGTGCACGCATAGCAAGTAGTTTAGAAATAGAGCTAATAATTGGCTTTTCGTCACCTGCGGTAAACATATTGGCCAAATACTCAGCAGGGAAGCGAAGCGAATCTGCCGTTGGCAAAATACCATTAGTTGTCTCAATATTACCTTTGTCAATTTGACTTTGAACAGGTGATAGTGGTGGAACATACCACATCATTGGCAATGTTCTATACTCAGGATGAATTGGAAAAGCAATCTTCCAGTCCATAACCATTTTGTAAACTGGAGACTTTTGTGCCGCATCGATCCATGATTGTGGCACACCATCTTCAAGCGCTTGTTTAATTACCTCAGGATCATTTGGATCCATAAATACATCTAGATGCTCTTGATATAAATCAGTTTCATTAGGGGTTGCAGCAGTTTCACCAATTTTGTCTGCATCATAAAGCATGACGCCAACATAACGAATACGTCCAACACAAGACTCTGCACATGCCATTGGCAAGCCAGATTCAATTCGTGGATAACAACCAATACATTTTTCAGATTTACCTGATTCCCAGTTGTAATAAACCTTCTTGTATGGACAACCTGTCACACACATTCTCCAGCCGCGACATTTGTCCTGGTCAACCAAAACAATACCATCTTCTTCGCGTTTGTAGATTGCACCTGATGGGCAAGAAGCGGCACAAGCAGGGTTAAGACAATGGTTACATAGGCGTGGAAGATACATATGGAATGTATTCTCAAAATCCTTATACATCTCTTTATCAATGTTTTTAAAGTTGACATCTTTAGAGCGTTTTTCAAACTCACCTGCAAGATCATCTTCCCAGTTAGGACCCCATTCAATTTTCTCCATATCCTTACCTGTAATTTGCGATACAGGACGAGCTGTTGGCGCTGCTTCAACTAGTGGAGAGCTTTGTAGCTTATGGTATTTAAAATCATATGGCTCATAGTAGTCACCAATCTCAGGCATATCTGGATTGGCAAAGATGTTTACAAGCTTACTCATTCGGCCGCCAGCCTTAAGCTCTAGCTTATCATTAACAACTTTCCAGCCACCTTTCCACTTACTTTGATCTTCCCAATTTTTAGGGAATCCGATGCCAGGTTTAGACTCAACATTATTAAACCAGGCATACTCAACACCTTTTCGGTTGGTCCAAATATTTTTACAAGTAACTGAACATGTGTGACAACCAATACATTTGTCTAGGTTTAGTACCATTGAAATTTGTGCTCTTATTTTCATTTTTTTCTCCTAGATGGTTTAGTTGTTGATTCCTGGAGGATTTTTTTGTGCCTCTCTTTCTGGGGTTAACGGTCTTTCTAACCAATCAACATCTTGATCTTCAATCTTATGAACAATAACGTATTCATCACGGTTTGATCCTACGGGGCCGTAATAGTTAAATGAGTAAGATAACTGAGCATAGCCGCCAATCATATGGGTTGGTTTAGGTACAGTTCTGGTTACCGCATTCAAAATACCGCCACGCTTACCCGTCGTTGGAGAGCCAATCACGTTTACAGTCTTTTCTTGAGCGTGATACATCATTGCCATGCCATTTGGCACTCTTTGTGATACCACAACTCTTGCAGTAGTTGCACCATTATCATTAACCGCTTCAACCCAATCATTGTCTTCAAGTCCAACTGATTGAGCATCTTCTTCAGATATCCAGAAGTATGGTCCACCACGGAACAGCGTTAACATTCTTAAGTTATCTTGGTAAGTAGAATGAATACCCCATTTAGAATGTGGCGTGATCCAGTTTAGTACCAGATGCGGCTTATTCTTCACTGCATCTGGCACATTGTTAAGGGTTTTTAGATCAATCGCTGGCTTATAGGCACAGAAACCTTCTCCAAAGTCTAACATCCACTCATGATCTTGATAGAATTGCGCACGACCTGTTAATGTTCTTAGAGGAATGTGCTCATGCAAGTTTGTATAACAAGCGTTATAGCTTACCTCTTCGGACTCAATTCCCGACCAAGTTGGCGCGGTAATAATCTTACGAGGCTGTGAGACGATATCACGATAAGTAATCTTCTCATCCTGACGACCTTTATATAGATGCGAGTGATCAACACCTGTTTTTTTGGATTGAGCAGTCCATGATTTATGTGCTACTTCACCGTTCGTCTCAGGTGCCATACGCATAACCGCATCACACACATGAATATCTTCAGCAAGTGACGGCATACCTTTAGAAACACCTTCTTCCTTAATTGTGCCATTCAATACAGCTATCTCATCAATTTCATGGTCAGTATTCCAATCAATACCCTTAATGTTATTACCTAGCTTTTTCATTAAAGGACCCAAGGCAATATACTTAGCATAAGTACTTGGGAAGTCTCTTTCTACCACTTTAAAGATTGGCGCAGTCTTGCCTGGAATAAGGTCGCATTCGCCTTTTTTCCAATCTTTTACTTCACCAAAAGGTTGTGCCATAGCTAACGGTGTATCGTGCTGCATTGGTAATGAAACCACATCTTTTTGCACACCTAAATGCTTTTCTGATAACTCTGAGAATTTCTTGGCAATGGTTTTGAAAATTTGCCAATCAGACTTAGCTTCCCATGCTGGATCAACTGCTTTACCCAATGGATGAATAAATGGATGCATGTCTGTCGTGTTAAGATCGGCTTTTTCATACCAAGTTGCTGTTGGTAATACAATGTCAGAATAAGCACCTGTTGAATTTAAACGGAAATTAATATCTACCATTAAATCTAACTTTCCTACCGGTGCTTTTTCGTGCCACTTAACTTCCTTACAAGCTTCTCCTTCTGTGCCCTCACTAAGCACACCATTTTGTGCGCCTAGTAGATGCTTCAAGAAGTACTCATGGCCTTTTGACGAGCTACCAATTAAGTTGGCGCGCCATACAAATAAATTACGTGGGAAGTTTTCTTCAGCATCAATATCTTCATAAGCAAAATTAAGATCGCCACTTTTCAGCTTATTAGCAACATAATCTGATACTGCTGCTTCATCAGTTGCACCTGCTGCCTCTGCTTCTTTGGCAAGCTCTAGTGGATTTTGATCAAATTGTGGAATCGATGGCGTCCAACCCATACGTTGCGCCGCAACGTTGTAATCAGCTAACTGATTGCCACGATATTTAGCTTTAGCCGTAGAGGCTAATAAGTCGTCAGCTTCAACACGCTCATAACGCCACTGATCTGTATGAAAATACCAATAAGTAGTTGATGCCATGTGGCGTGGTGGACGGTTCCAATCTAGACCAAAGGCAATTGGCGCCCAACCCGCTTGAGGGCGTAATTTTTCTTGACCAACATAGTGAGCCCAACCACCACCAGACTGACCCACACAGCCACACATATGAAGTAAATTCATAATGCCGCGATAGTTCATATCGTTGTGATACCAGTGATTAATCGCTGCACCTAAAATCACCATGGATTTACCACGTGTCTTAGAGGCATTATCGGCAAATTCACGACCGGTTCTCTCTATATCAGCAGCCGGCACACCTGTAATTTTGGCAGCCCAGGCTGGTGTATACGGCGTAGTTTCATCATCATAAGACGATGCAAGATTGTCGCCCAAACCGCGATCAATTCCGTACTGTGCAATTTGTAAATCACACACTGACGTTACCATTACTTCATCACCATTAGCAAGCTTAAGCTTGCGCGTTGGAATTTTGCGAACTAATGAGTCGCCCTCTTCTGGATTGAAGTGTGGGAAAGTTACATCAACTACTGAATCTTTAGAGTCAATACAGCTTAATTCTGCTTCAATATCGTTGCCAGCAGCTTGCTCTAGGATATTCCACTTACCCTCTTCACCCCAGCGAAAGCCAATTGAACCATTTGGAACGACAAATGAATTAGATTTAGAGTCAAAAACAACAGTTTTCCATTCAGGATTGTTATCTTCGCCCATATTTTTATCAAAGTCTGATGCACGAAGGAATCGACCTGTTACCAGTTTGCCATTTACTTCTTCTAAAATAACTTGCATTGGGAAGTCGGTAAAACTTCTTGCGTATTCAGTAAAGTATGGGTCTTGCTTGTCAACATGAAATTCTTTTAATGCTACATGGCCCATTGCCATAAATACTGCAGCATCTGTACCTTGTTTAACTGGCATCCAAAGATCTGCAAATTTAACGTATTCTGCATAATCTGGCGCCATTGAAATGATCTTGGTACCGTTATAACGAGATTCAGTCATAAAGTGCGCATCTGGCGTACGCGTCATTGGTAGGTTTGCACCACAAATAATAATGTATTTAGAATTGTACCAATCCGCCGATTCAGGTACATCTGTTTGCTCACCCCAAGTTTGTGGAGAAGCAGGTGGCAAGTCACAGTACCAATCGTAGAATGAGCCTACGCCAGCACCAATCATTGATAAGTAACGAGAACCTGCTGCGTATGAAATCATACTCATGGCAGGAATTGGAGAGAAACCGTAAATACGGTCAGGGCCATATTTTTTAATCGTATAAACATTAGCAGCAGCTGTCATTTCAACTACTTCATCCCAAGTGGAACGAACAAAACCACCTAAGCCACGAACGCCAACATAAGAATCACGCTTAGCTTTATCAGCTTGTATCGCCTCCCATGCCTCAACCGGATCTTTACCACTGGCCTTCTCAGCGCGATATAAGTCTAATAGGCGACCTCGAACTAGTGGGTATTTAATACGGTGTGGAGAATACAAGTACCATGAGAATGAAGCGCCACGTTGACAACCTCTAGGCTCATGATTGGGTAAATCTTCACGAGTACGTGGATAGTCAGTTTGTTGCATTTCATACGATACCAAACCATTCTTTACAAAAATTTGCCACGAACAGCTTCCTGTACAGTTGACACCATGAGTAGAACGAACTACCTTGTCATGGCGCCAGCGATTTCGATAAGTATCTTCCCATGCACGATCTTCTTCCGTAACAATTCCGTGTCCTTCTGAAAATGTTGATTTAATGCGACTAAAGTATTTAAGTCTATCTAAAAACTGACTCATATTTTATCTCCTGCTTTTATCTCTTTTTGTTATTAATTAAAAACGCACTGTTAAAGATAGATTTTGCTTATATTTGACTAATAAGCCTTGACTTTGGTCAATAATAATCAGACTCTTTATTAAAAATAACTGGTGAGAATTATTTTTAATAAAGCGGAGCACACAATGTTGTATGCTCTACTTTACTTTTAAATTTACGGGTTATGGGTTATGAAATTCAGCGCTCTTACGCAAGTAGAACCACCAATTAATCACCATACAAACCGCATAGAACACTGCAAAACCATACAAAGCATTCTCAGGCGTGGTTAGCTTAATCTGCTCACCAAATACTTTTGGAATGATAAATGCACCATAAGCAGCCACTGCTGATGTCCAACCAAGAACTGGGCCAGCTTGCTCTTTGTTAAACACTTGAGAGATAGTTCTAAAAGTAGAGCCATTACCAATACCTGTCATGGCAAATAGGATTACAAACAGAATTAAGAACGGCCAGAAAAATTCCTCTGGGGTTGCGCTCGCATAAGCTTGCTTCATGTAATAAGCCACACCTAATGCTGATAAAACCATTACACCAGAGATAATCTGCGTTACCTTAGCACCGCCAATCTTGTCAGCAATCATGCCGCCAACTGGACGAATAAGTGCACCAACAAAAGCACCCATCCATGCGTAGGTTAATGCTGAAGGGCCATTTGGATTGACTGTATTATGCGTCATAATGCCGTCCACCAAAATATGTTGAAAGCCGAAAATAACTTTAATTGATAACGCTAATGTTGCCGAATAACCAATAAATGATCCAAATGTCATGGTGTAGATAATGGTCATTGCCCAGGTATGTTTATTACCAAAAATCTTATATTGACGATTAATACCCTCTTTGTAGTCACTGCCCAATGGTAACAACTTTAATAACAATACTGTTAATGCAATAATAATAGGTAATGCCACCCATTTACTAATCATCAGCCCTGAACCAGACGCAACTTCTGGCAACATTAGCCATAAACCAAACATTGCTGTAGCAAGACCTAAAATTAACATAACAATAATCTTAATAAATGCGCCCAATGTTGAGCCAATATTCGGAGATACATGATCTTCAGTAATATTATTCATACCAAACCAAGTCGCCATTGACAATGGAATTAGAATGATCAGCCAAACATAACCAGCATTTTGAAGATAGGTGCTTGTTCCTGCAGGAATCTTACCAATCAAAGTACCTGATGCAATTTGCAATTCTGTAGGATTGCCCATTATTGCCAAAGTCATTACTAGTGGAATAACGATTTGCATTGTCGTCACACCAAAATTCCCCAATCCAGCATTCATACCCAAAGAATAACCTTGAATTTTTTTAGGAAAGAAAAATGAAATATTTGACATTGAAGAGGCGAAGTTACCACCACCAAAGCCAGATAATAATGCCAATAATTGGAACTGCCAGAAAGGCGTATCTGGTGATGATAGCGCCATACCTAAACCTAAGGCTGGCAATATCAATAAGGTGGTTGTTAGGAAAATGGTATTTCGACCACCAGCCAAACGAATAAAAAAGGTTGATGGAATTCTTAGTGTTGCACCTGATAAACCAGCAATCGCTGCCAAGGTAAACAACTGTGACTTATCAAAGCCACCATAGCCCGTATTCATCATTTGCACGGTAATAATACCCCACATCAACCACGTGGCAAAACCCGCTAGCAAACTTGGGATTGATATCCACAAGTTTCGGTTGGCAATTGCCTTACCTGTGCTTTCCCACTCAGACGAATCGTCTGGATTCCAGCTTTTTATATCTTTAGCCATTTTTAACTCCTTTTATTAAAAAAACATTTCAATTATTTGTTAGCTTCCTGAATAGCTTGCTCAATATTCTTTTGCTCTTGTTCTTTACCAAATGTAAAGTACATCCAAATTAGTGATATCGCTGTTGCGCCATAGAGCAACATAAAGATCACTGAATTAACATGTGTGTAGTCAATTAATGCACCGAACATGATTGGCAATAAAAATCCACCCATACCACCGGCTAATCCAACAATGCCTGATACAACACCGATATTGTCTGGATACTCATCTGATAAGAATTTAAACACTGACGCCTTGCCAAAACCCCAAGCAATACCCAGGATAAATAAAAATGCGGTAAATACCCAAACATTAAGTCTGAGATCAAATGTTGCCGCCTCGCCTGTTGTTGTTTGGATGATTAGAGAAGTTTGTGGATACGACATGAAAAATAAGGACACCAAAGAAACCCACATCACCACCCACGTTACTTTGCAGGCGCCATATTTATCTGAAAACCAGCCGCCTAATGCACGAATAACGCCTGAAGGAAGTACAAAGATAGCTGCTAAAAGTGCCGCTGTTTGCAAGTCAAATCCGTATTCATTAATATAGTATTTTGTCATCCATAAAGACAGTGCAACAAACCCGCCAAATACCAGTGAGTAATACTGCATGTATTTCCACAGCTTAGGATCATTCAAGGCTTTCAACTGCTCTTTCATACTTACATTTTTAGCTGTATGATGCGCAGGATCCTCATAAGTAAACATCCAATATAAAACTATAACAACAACCATTGCTACTGCATATACCTTGGGGACCATTTGCCAGCCATAAGTAATCACCAAGGCTGGCGCAATAAACTTAGTTAACGCTGCACCAGCATTACCAGCGCCAAAAATACCCATAGCAAAGCCCTGGTTTTTTTTATCAAACCATTTAGCTGTATAAGCAATACCCACTGAAAATGATGCGCCTGCAATACCAACAAATAAGCCCAATACTAAAAACTGCCAATATTCTGTTGCATCACCAATAAGCCATAATGGAATAATCATGGTAAGCATTAAAATAAAGTAAACAATTCGCCCGCCAACCTTATCGGTCAACATGCCAACTGGTAATCTAAAAATAGAACCCGTTAGAATAGGAGTTGCTACAAGCAAACCAAATTGGGTTTCAGATAAATCAAGTAATTCTTTAATTGGAATACCAATAATGGAAAACATCACCCAAACTGCAAAGCACGCAGTAAAAGCAATTGTATTGGCCGCCAATACTGAATTGGCCTGCCCTTTATGGCTACTTATCATTGATAAACCCATGACCTATCCCTTAGTTTCTATAAATATGGTTGATTTTTACGTCTTAACAGTTTTAAATCCTTGACCTTAATCAACAATTCAAAGTTTTTTTAGTTTTCTTATCGTAGGTCAAGAAAACAATAAATTTAAAAAACTGCCAATTTATTTCAGATAATAGCAAGGTAAAATTATTGGAAAAATAACTAATTAAAGCTAATGAATAATACAAAAATAAAAATAGGGTTTATGACAATTTCTGATCGTGCAGCACGTGGTGAGTATGACGACATAGGCGGGCCCGCCATGAGAGATTGGATAAAAAAAGCTGTTTTATCGCCTTATGAAATTGACAGTATTATTATTGAAGATGAGCAGTCATTAATTGAACAAACTCTGATTGACTTTGCAGATAATCGTCAGTGTAATTTGATTTTAACAACGGGCGGTACAGGGCCAACTACTCGTGATGTTACCCCTGAGGCAACACATGCAGTATGTGAGCGTATTTTTGATGGTTTTGCTGAGCAAATGCGCGCCGTAAGTTTGCGTACTGTGCCTACCGCTATTTTATCTCGTCAAACAGCGGGGACGCGCAAAAAAAGTTTAATCATTAACTTACCGGGAAAGCCCGCAGCTATTGATGTTTGTCTGGGCGCAGTTTTTTTAGCAGTGCCAAAATGCTTGGAACTCTTGGATGAGTCTAATATTCAAATTGACTTGGATTTTGTTGAACAAGTATTTTAAAACTATTCATTCATTAGGTTTGCTAAGCGCTTACGATACGCGCCACTCTCTTCTGGATTATTACCAGCAAGCATGTTACAGATCATGCCAATCATTTCTCTGGCTGCGCCATCTTTAAAATTTGGCTGATGTGTCTGAATCAGAAATAACATCTCCATACCCTCTTCAATTTCATGGTTTGCAAATAAACAAACCGCCAAATCAAAGCGCGCTTGATAATCATTTGGAGTGCTTAACGTTTGAGCCCTTAAGGCGCTTATTCCAGATGTGTTTTGAGCAAGTCGAATAAAATTTAGTTGCGTTGAAATTGACAAGCCCATATCCTTCTTTTTGGCCGATTCAGGTAATTTGTCGAATAATGCTTGTGCTTGGTCTACTTCGTTTGTATCTAAGAAGATTTGCACCATATCTAGAGCAATACGCACATTACTAGGATCAGTTGAAATGGCTTGAGTCAATAGCATGTTTACTTATGATTAATTACACGCTTAATCAAATCTATAGCTTCGAGGCTGTTGTACGCCTAAAGAGTTTTACTAAGGCTGGTAAAGAATTATTTATAACTCAGCCTATTACTAGAGAGCGCGGTTCAGGCACACGTATCACTATTTAACACATTATTGGTATGAAACTAACCTCGGATATTAAGATCATTAAAAGCTAGTAATTTATCAATTTCTTGCAAAGGTTATTTCTATATATTTTCTATTGAAAATAAAAATAACCTAGTGTTTTTATAAACTATAAACCTAAAATAAACATGGTTAATAGCTATAAATTATCTCTATTCATCTAAACAAAACAATAAAACTAGCTATTTTTTCCTTTAATATATGCATCTGTTAACGCATCGAACATATTTTTATCGTCTCTCTTCAGGTCATATTTATCCATTAATTCAGTTATATCTGATATCAATAGTTGTTTGGCATGTAAATCTCTCAATTTTGATATATTTATATCTCCATTGTTTAAACACTGCTGTATATATCCATCCTTGTCTGAAAATATGATTTTCTGATCCATCATAATTTCAAGCTCATAACTATAAAGCCCAACATTATTCTCTCTTGCAATTGTTAGGTAGATAGATTCACAATAGTTGTCTTGATTAATTATTGTTTTAATATCAATCTCTGAAGACAGTTTGTAATGCTGAGCTTTATAATCAAATTCTACAGTGGCAGTAATACTTTTCACTATGTGGTTAAGGATAAAAATAACTGTGGTAATTCTTTTGGTAGGGACTCAATACGATCAATCACTGAATAGTGCGATCCAAAAATATCAGCAATATATTCATCCGCTTTTTTATCCAAACTAATACAATATGGGTACATACCTTTTTGCTGCATTTCTTGTACTGCTTTGTGCGTATCTTGAATCAAGGCTTTTGGGTCATGCATATCGATATCAGCAGGCTCGCCATCGGTTAGGATTAGCATGAGTTTTTTATCGCTTTGCTGCATATCAAGATAATGCGCACCATGACGAATAGCGGCGCCCATACGCGTTGAAAACTCAGCTTTAAGGTCAGCCAATCGAGATTTAACCATATCGTCCCAATGCTCACTATAGCCTTTAATATGATAATACATAACTTTTTGACGGGTATCTGAATTAAACCCTGCAATAGCAAAATTATCACCCAATTGTTCCACTGCCCAAGCAAGTAGCGATACCGCTTCTTGAGAAAGCTCTAAAATGGTCTGACCCGAAGACCCTACCACCTCATTAAGTGATTGCGACAAGTCGAGCAACAATAACACCGAGACACTGCGAGAATCATGTTCAAAATCAACATTAATTCGAGTATCGGGCTGTGAACCATTTTTAATATCAATCACGCTACGAAGCGCGATATCTAAATCCAACTCAACACCCTCTTCCTGATAACGAATACGCTTCTTATTTTGAGGCTTAAGCAAATCAAGCACCTTCTTAAGCTGTTTAACCAAAGACGAATGTTTATCTAAAATTTGATCAATTTTTGAAGCGTCAGTATGCGTATGTAAACGCTCATAAACCGCTGCCCAATCTAGCTTATATGACTCGTAGGCATAATCCCATTCATCGTAATAATGTGGTGGAATTACTTCAACTTCCTCATCATTTTCATCTTCAGATTTTTTCTGATGTTCGAAAATATTACTCTCTTCATCGAACTTTTCAATAAACAACCATATAGAGCGATTATCGTCACGATAACTTACCTCGGTATTTTCAAAGTAAATACTACCTAGTGCATCAGATGCACTTCGGGTTTTAATTAAATAACCTAGAGCAAGACTTAAACTATCAGCAGTGGTTGTTTCACCCTTACTCATTAATTCTTTGAACTTTTCAACATAATCCAAAATAATTTGATTTTGATATGGATGGTTGTCATCAAGTAATGCACGAGTAAGCATAATAGCACGGTGCCTTAGACAAGACTGCTTCGTATCATCACAATCAAACTCATCCACTACTGGCATTAAACTTAACCAAAGTTTTTTCAAACCTGGGTATTGCTGAATTGCTAAATATTCAACACGTGCATCTTCAAACACTTCGGTAAAAAATCGTTGCTGCGGCGAAACATTATCAGCCACAATTTTTGTGGTGAATTGATGATGGGCAATAATATGCGCAATTAATGCCATATAGCGCTTACAAGCACTAACACCATTTAAGTCGCTATAAATATCAGGCAAGCGAATAACCTCATCTTCTAGATAAGGATGAAAATGTTCAAGCGCTTCAAAATCTGGTGAATACGGCGCGTACATAAAATTTGTTTTCCATAGAGCTTGCTGAAATAAATTAATAGGACGCTCAATATCACTAAACAGCAAACCCTTGCGTTGACGTTGAAATACTGCTTTAGAGTCTGCTGTGGTTAGGGTGAAATATTCTTCTTGACGCTCAGGATGGTGTTTGAAATACCTTAACCCGTAATCAATCCATTCATAAATACCTTTAAAGTCAAGCTGCTCTAATAATAAATTAATATTAGCAAGCATTGCTATTAGCGATGGCGAAGGATGCGTGTCATGAATACCATGAATAGAGAAGGTTGTCTCAGACAAGTGGTATTCAATTAATGCTAAATATTCATCTAGCTGATCTTTTTCAATATGATCAACAACAATAATAAAGCTATCTAAAAATTTATCAACTGCTGGTTTATTTGGTGTTCTACAAATTTTATTGTAGGTGAAATCAGTAATTTTTTTAATACTACCATCACCAAAATGCTCGCCCGCCCATGGCATAGTTTTTAAAAATGCAATAGATAATTTGTCACCTTGGCCAATTTTAGCCAAAAACTCAGCACCCTCGTAATACTCACTAAGACTGGCTTCTGATAAGTGCTCTACTGCCTGCTCAATATTTAAGGCAAAAACGGCTTGTACGGATTCAAATGCGCAATCTAGGGGCTTATATTGAATTTCTTCGGTCATAAGTTATTTACCTATTAGCCAAAAATAGCGTCAATTGCACCACTCATAGTTGTGCGCACTTCGCTATCATCAGTAATTGGACACACTAATGCCATATGGCAAGCATCCTTAGTATCAACACCGGCAGCAATCAGCGTACCTGCATAATTTAAAAGACGCGTTGAAGCGCCTTCATCCAATCCATGTCCTACTAGATTACGTGTGGTTTCAGCAAGCTTAACCAATTTAGCGGCAGTGCCTGTATCTACACCCGATTCCTTAACAACAATTGATGCCTCCAGTTCAGCTGAAGCGTAATCAAAGTCCATACCTGTAAAGCGCTGCTTGGTTGATTGCTTAAGATCTTTCATGAGTGACTGATAACCAGGGTTATATGAAATCACCAATTGAAAATCTGGATGCGCCTTAACTAATTCACCTTTCTTGTCTAACATCAGCTCACGACGGTGATCCGTTAATGAGTGAATAACTACCATGGTATCTTGACGAGCCTCAACAATTTCATCTAAATAACAAATAGCGCCATGACGCGCTGCTAATGTTAATGGGCCATCTACCCAACGAGTGCCATTAGAATCCAACAAGTAGCGACCAATTAAATCTGAAGCAGTAATGTCTTCATTACAAGAAACGGTAATAATGGGCTTATCTAACTTATACGCCATATACTCAATAAAACGGGATTTACCACAACCTGTTGGGCCTTTAACCATCACCGGAAATCTTGCATTGTATGCCGCCGTATAAAGCTCTACTTCGTTTGATTGTGCTTTGTAAAACGGCTCTGATTCAATTTTAAATTGATTGATATCGAAATCTGACATAGTTCTATCCTTATTAATGTAAGTTATACTTAAACTAAGTGACTTGTGAAGTTTGAAACGCTTACCAAAATAAGAACCTACATTCTCACTTGGGTAAGAGTTTCTTAGAAAAAAAAGCCTCTACATGTAGCAGAGGCTTTTAATAACTAAGTGTTATAAGATTTACTTATGAACACCTAGTTGATCTCTCCAACCTGGGTATAGAGAATCTGCATCACCCGGGAATGATTCGAATGCACGAGCAAATTCATTATGCTCTTTAGCAAACTCAATTGGGTCAGCTTTAGCCATCCAACATTCGTACGCTTGACGCAATGACTTAGCACCCGCTGCAGGAGAATCAATATGGCCGTAAGAACCACCACCAGAAGTGTTGATTACGTTACCGTGACCTAGGTTCTCGAAGAAACCTGGAAGACGTAGCGCGTTCATACCACCAGAAATAATTGGTGTAGTCGGCTTCATACCGTGCCATTCTTGGTGATAAACTGGACCTTGAGAGCTATCACGTTCAATCATGTACGCAATATGCTTATCATCTGCACCACCTTCCATCTTACCGAAGCCCATTGTACCCACGTGGATACCAGACGCACCCATAAGGCGAGAAAGCTTAGCAAGAACAAATGCGGTGTAGCCACGAACTGAAGATGGGGACGTAATCGCACCATGACCAGCTCTATGGTAATGTAAGTATTGACCAGGGAAGTTACGACGTGCTGTAGTAACCATACCACAACCACCAACATAACCGTCAACTAAGAATGCAACGTGATGAGCGTTCTCACCAAATGCTTCTAAGATGTACTCACCACGAGCAATCATCTCATGATGATCGTCAGCCGTAATGTTTGCAGAGAAAATCTTAGCTTCACCCGTTTCGTCTTGTGCACGCTTCATAGCATCAGCGACTAAAGGCGTTACATCCTTCATACGAGCATAAACTTGGTTACCTTGAGGCTCATCGTTCTTGATGAAATCGCCACCTAGCCAGAACTGGTATGCAGCTTCAGCGAAAGGCTTAGGGCGTAAACCTAACTTAGGCTTAATAATAGTACCAGCAATATAGCCACCATTTTCACGGTCGCGACCTAATAAACTCCAAAGATCAGTGATATCCATAGCTGGACCATCAAAGATATCAAGCATCTGCTTAGGAACATGAAAGTCAATCATTTGCGCATCTTGAACATCACCCATGCCTTGGTTGTTACCAATAGCAAGCGTCAAGAAAGATACAACCATTGCACGACCGTCAATTACATTGCGGTCAAATAGTCCGCATGGGTATGCAATTTTCATGATGCCTTTAGCTTCATCAATTTCATATACCATTGCATCTAGATCTTTAGTAAAGTCGTCTGTTGTGCAAACTTCTACGTTTGTACCTGTTGAAGACTCAGCTGCAAAATGAGCGGCAGTTTCTAAATAGCCAAAAAAACCAGGCATTGGGTGCATAGTGTATGCAACCAAAATATGGCCACCTTGTGCAATTAGCGTATCTTCGTCTAATGACAAATCAGCATATCTATTCGATTGATCCATTGTGGATTCCTATTTAACAAAAAAAATACTATTATAGTTAATACCATGCATTTTGTAAATCTTTTGTTTTTCAGTTTCAACATTTTTTGGTAAAAAATACCGATATAAGGCCATTTTATTAATAAATCCTTATATATTTTTATAAATATTTATTAAGAAAAACTAATCAAAAATTTAATAAAAATAAACTTTACTTATTTATTAAGGTATTCATATCTAACCTTGTTAAAACAAAGGTTTATATAAAAACATATTACCAATATGGTTAATATCAATAATTAAATTACCCATAAAAAACACCTAATAAAATAGAGGTGAAAGCTAATTTGAATACTTGATTAAAAAGGTAAAATAATATTTTTTTATTGAATAATAATATTTACTTATGATTAACTATACACTTAAACAACTATATAGTTTTGAGGCTGTTGTCAGAACAAAAAGCTTTACCAAGGCTAGTAAAGAATTATTTATAACTCAGCCTGCGGTTTATATGCAGATACAAAAATTAACTGAAAATATTGGAGCAGACCTGATTCAAACTAATGGTAAAGTCATCATACCAACCTTTATTGGAAAGAAACTATATCAAACTTGTATAGAGATAATTGACAAGCTCGAAAATTCTCATTCTGAAATCCAACAAACACTTGATCCTGAAGCGGGGCACTTGCAAATTGCGGTCGCCACAACTACCAACTCCTTTATAAGTTTTGTTTTGGCAAAGTTTAAAAAACAATATCCTAGGATGTCTTTTTATCTAGATGTAACAAACCGTGAATCATTACTAAATAAACTTACAAATAGTGAAGCCGACCTTATTATTATGGGAGAACCCCCAACGGACATGCCTCTTATCACTCAGCCATTCATGGTGAACCCTTTAATTGCAATTGCTCATCCAGATCATCCGCTACTTTCCAAAAAGCATAACACTATTAAGGATCTTACTAATGAAACACTAATTACTAGAGAACGAGGCTCAGGCACACGTATCACTATTGAACGCATTATTGGTATGAAACTAACCTCGGATATTGAGATTAACTCTAATGAAGCTATTATTCAGGCTGTACAAGCTGGACTGGGCATTGGGTTCGTTTCCAAACACACTGTAAAATTAGAGCTTGAAAATAATGTTATTAAGCAGCTTAATATAGATAAATTCCCTGTCACTCGCCATTGGTACATTGTTCACAACTCTAAAAATAAGCTTTCGCCTATTGCTCAACGCTTTAAAGAATTTATTGTAGAAAATGGCGACTTACAATAATCTATTCCAAAAAAAAAGCCCCGTAAAACGGGGCTTTTTTTGTTTACCAAAGTAAAGGTGTTTTACATCATTCCACCCATACCACCCATATCAGGTGCAGCTGGCGCTGATGCGTCTTGAGGTGCATCTGTAATCATTGCCTCAGTAGTAATCATTAGTCCAGAAATAGATGCAGCATGTTGTAAGGCTGCACGTACTACTTTAGTTGGATCTAAGATACCCATTTTAAGCATGTCGCCATAAACCTCACTACCAGCATTGTAACCAAAGTTACCTTTACCGTTGGCAACTTCATTTAATACAACAGACGCTTCACCGCCGCCATTAGTAACAATTTGTCTTAATGGTGCTTCCATTGCGCGTTTGGTTATATTAATACCAATGTCTTGATCATGATTATCGCCCTTTATTTTATTCATAACAGCAATTGCACGAACTAAAGCAACACCACCACCAGGAACAACACCTTCTTCTACTGCAGCGCGAGTAGCGTGAAGTGCATCGTCTACACGATCCTTCTTCTCTTTCATTTCTACTTCAGTAGCTGCACCAACTTTAATGATTGCAACGCCACCAGAAAGTTTAGCTAAACGTTCTGAAAGTTTTTCTTTGTCGTAATCAGAAGTTGTCTTTTCAAGTTGCGCCTTAATTTGCGCAACACGACCATTGATATCAGCCTTATCACCTTTACCATCAACAATTACCGTTTCTTCTTTACCAACCTCAATACGCTTAGCAGAGCCTAATTGATCTTCAGTTAAGCCTTCAAGTGACAAGCCAACCTCTTCAGAGATCACTACACCACCTGTCAGAACTGCTATGTCTTGTAAAATTGCTTTACGTCGATCACCAAAACCAGGTGCTTTAACCGCAGCGACTTTCACGATACCGCGCATATTGTTAATCACAAGAGTTGCTAAAGCCTCACCCTCGATATCTTCAGCAATAATCAATAAAGGCTTGCCTGCTTTTTGAGCAATTTCAAGCGTTGGCAATAAATCACGAATATTTGAAATTTTAGAGTCGTGCATTAAAATTAATGGATTGTCTAAATCTGCAGTCATTGACTCCTGATTGTTAACAAAATAAGGCGATAAGTAGCCACGTTCAAACTGCATACCTTCAACCACTTCTAATTCATTGTCAAAACCAGAGCCTTCTTCAACGGTAATTACACCAGCATTACCCACTTTTTCCATGGCTTCAGCAA
>CALBNC010000125.1 GCA_937896195.1 uncultured Gammaproteobacteria bacterium | reverse complement strand
GCACTTACAATTGAATGAATGGGTTTAATGCTCACCACAATGTTTGGGCTGGCAATAACTTGGCTTGTTGATTGGTTAATTTCTTGATTACCCCAAAATGCTTGTGCAGTTGTTGCTGCCATTACAATCGTTAAGGCTGATGATATAAAAAATCTTTGTTTTGTTTTCATTTTTACTCCTTGTTGTAAAGAATGGACGCCATTGGCGACCAACTTGTTAAAATTTATGAGTTAGCTCTGACATACTTATAACTACTCAATATTTTAATTATTGATATAATATATCATAAATGCAATAGTATTGCAATTATAATCCAAGAATATTTAATTCGTAATTAATAAATTACATACTCTTTAGGAAGACGGGGTTAATAAATGGCTTTGTGGGTTTCGAATGGGAATGACACTTTCCATGACTCGTTACCTGAAAATATTACTAAGTTTGCCCACCAATGCATAGCATCTAAGGTGCAAAATGTTATGAGTCCTTTAGTATTAAAGTGGCCACTACTAGTTTCATCAAAACGATAAGCGGGAAGATTATGATCAATCTCAATACCTTCAAAATTAATCAAAACCTTATCGGCAATAAAACCTTTTAGATTAACATTAATATCCATTATTTTTGTCGGAACCATCCCCCTAGGTAAAACGTCAATTGTTAGAGACCTGTTTTCACCTATAAAGACACTGCAAGATGATTCAGAAATTTGACAATCATGGACTTTGATATGATGTGTAACAACCTCTTGAAAAAAGTATTTATACGAGTAACCAAAAGCCACTAATGAAACCATTATTATTAAAATGAAATTTTGAGTTTTATTTTTAATAATTTTCAACAATTAAATTAATGTCACTTGCCATATCTTCGATATTGTGCGGCGTTGGAAATTCTGCAAATATTTGACCATCTGGTGAAACTAGGTAAATCTGTGCAGTATGATTAATAATATAGCCATTCTTAACAGCACTTGCTGGCAATGGATCTTCGGACTGAAGGGTTATCGCTTCACCATTTTCATCTCTAACAACTCTCTCATAGTAAGCACCAAAAGACCTTACCGTCTTATCAATTTGTTTTTGATCCCCAGACACTCCTAAAAATTTATCATTAAAATGAGATACGTAAGTTTTTAGCACTTTTGGTGTATCCCTTATAGGGTCAAAAGTAACAGCGACAACCTCTGGTATTATTTCTGATTTATTATTTAATAGCAAAGTTCTTAAGGATGACATATTAAGTAATTCTGTAGGGCAAACATCAGGACAATGGGTGTATATAAACATCAATAATGTCCACTTACCCTTTAAATGATCATTGCTAAACTCATTATTATTATGGTCAATTAAAGAAAATAATGCCAACTCTCTATCAGGGTTATGCGCTATTAATGAAGACTTAAGTTGTTGCTTTAAATCTTTATAATCTTTACTAGAATTGACAGTAATCACAAGCGCAACTACTAAAATAATAACGGCACTTATAATTTTTTTAGTCATATTTGACATCTTTATTTTGAATGCTTCATATGCTGATGATTTTTCATCATCATTTTGCCCTTTCTAACCTTGAAGTTAGCTATTTGAGATGTACCATTATCAAATAGCAACTTAAGGGCCACCACTTCACCTTCACTTGGCACTCGATCTGGATTGATCAGCATAATATGCCAACTGCCTGGCTTTAGATGTAGTTTTTTATTGGCTAAAATTGGCATAAATTCTTGCTCAACCATTGTCATCATACCATTGTCATTAATCGTTCTATGAAGTTGTATTTGCCCATACGCTTTAGCATGTGCGGATATTAATTTAACATCCTGGTTGGTGTTATTATGAATTTGCATAAATGCACCTAATGCAGGTGCATTAGGTGGTGCAGATCGAACCCATGGGTCCTGTATCACAATACCGGTTGACTTATGACTCATCGCAAAAGATGTGTTCATTCCTAATAGTGCAATAAGCACGAATATAGTTGTTGCTGTTTTATTAAACATATTATTTTTTTCCTTGTAATTGTATAAGTTGTTACAACCATCTAATGTTTATAAAACTAATTAGATGGTTAATATTGATGGAATATCAACTAAGACAAGGAGGGGCTCGAATAGGTAGAGATTTTGATAAAACCTCAAGTTGGTTTTTACTTTGAACGGTTAAAAGATCATCTGAAAAACTATCTACTAAATTAAGATAATATTCTGTATTTGAATTTATACCATCTAATGCACCAAGATTAAGTAAGCAATATGGACAGTTGAGCTTGGAAAGATCTAAATCTTTTTTCTCGTCATTAGGTGCAATCCAAAGCTGCTTGTATCCTTGCATAGTACAAATAGTGGAAAAGTGACCTTTTTCTACAGGATCTGAAACTAATGCAAAAACCGCTGGAGAAAGCAACTGAAATAGCATGACTAAGACCATCATACGGATGGTGTATAAAATATTGTTATTAGTCATCAATTGCATTTATATCTATATTCTTTGGAATAATCTAAAAATTAGAAATTTAACATTATAAATAAAAAATAATTATTCAAAAGCTAAATTGAGCTTATAAATTTAATTAATTATATTGAGTAAGGGTGGGCAGCTATTTTTTAAACTCTTGAGGAGAGAATAAAGAGTGAGCTGCCCGGTTGAATAACAATTATTTTGGGGAAAAATTAATGCTATTGTTCTTTATTGTAGATCTAAATGATCTTAATGTCAACCTTGCTTTAATACAAACTTATCTAGTGGAATACCTAAAAAACTAAATTTAATAATAAAACGAGAAGGATCGTCCTTATCTCCTTGACATGCTTTAGATAAAATTATTACATTGATATAAAATAGCTCTATGATAAATAGACCATCTCAAAAAATAAAAACACTCGGTGAACTTGCAAAGTTAGCTGACTATTCTCTAGTTGACACACTTAATTGCGACCCCGATGCAACAGAAAATGGCGTAGATCATGCGCCTAGACAAGTCTTTAGTGGTCACTATGTCCCCGTCAATCCTACGCCCATAGAGAATCCAGAATACATTTCACATAGTAAGATTTTTTTTAGTGAGCTTGGCTTGAGCGACAGCATGGCGCAGATGGATGATTTTATGCAACTATTTTCTGGTGATATTTCTCATGTTCCCAAGCCAATGCGTACGGTTGGATGGGCGAGTGGATACGCGCTCTCTATCTTTGGCACCGAATACACCCAGCAGTGCCCGTTCCAAACTGGAAATGGCTATGGTGATGGTCGTGCAGTTTCTGTACTTGAGACTGTGATTAATGGTCAACGCTGGGAAATGCAGCTAAAAGGTGGTGGTCGAACGCCCTATTGTCGCGGTGCAGATGGCCGCGCCGTATTACGCTCAAGTATTCGAGAGTTCTTAGCTCAAGAGCACATGCATGCACTCGGCGTTCCAACCTCACGATCTCTAAGTTTGTATGTTTCAAAAACGCAAAGAGTCAATCGTCCCTGGTATTCAGAAGGCTCACATTCGAAAGATCCTGATATGCTAGCATCAGAATCAGTTGCTATTTCAACGCGTGTTGCGCCGTCATTTATACGAGTTGGACAGCTCGAACTCTTTAGTCGCCGTGCTCGCAAGAATGAGCATCCAAAAGCAATGGAAGAGCTTGAGATGATTGTGCTTCACTTGATCGATCGAGAATATACTAATAACATCGACAAGACACTAAATACCGCTGACAAAGTGGTGATGCTCGCACGCGAATTTCGCGAACGTCTTACGTCACTTGTGGCTAATTGGATACGCGTTGGTTATTGCCAAGGCAATTTCAACAGTGATAATTGTGCAGCTGGTGGCTTTACAATCGACTATGGTCCATTTGGATTCTGTGATGAGTTTAGTCCGCAGTTCCAGCCTTGGTCGAGTGGCGGACTTCACTTCTCATTTTTAAACCAGCCAGTCGCAGCGCAGCGTAATTTTCAAATGTTTTGTAAGGCGTTACAACCCTTATTAACGTCACATCAGGATCAACTACAACAGCTCGATGAAATTCTAAATAGCTTTTCTAAAGTGATGCAAATACAAATGAAAAAAATGTGGACTGAAAAACTCGGACTTGAAACTTTTGATGCCGTGTTATTCACTGAGCTACAAACTCTTATGACTCAAACACCTGTTGACTACACCCTCTTCTTTCGTGAACTTTCGACAGTGCCTGATGATATTGCTCCACTCAAAAAAAGCTTCTACAGACATTCAACTTCACAAGAGCTTGATCAGCGCTGGTCAGAGTGGCTTATAAAATGGAGGCTACTTATCAACAGCTCGACGAACACTCAAGAACAGGTTTCGAAGCAGATGAAACTGGTTAATCCAAAGTACAGTTTGCGAGAATGGTTTGTGGTTCCTGCGTATCAACAAGCAGCTCAAAGAGAGTATTCTCTAGTTCGAAAACTACAAGAAGTTATGACTCAGCCTTACGCTGAACAAACTAGCGATGTAGAGGAAAAATACTACCAATTAAAACCACCTGAACTCTTTGATGTTGGTGGAACGTCGTATTATAGTTGCTCGTCGTGATTTTTCAAAAATTGCTTATATAAAGGGTTTGTATTATTATTAAAAAGTGGTTATAGAGTTTTTTATCTGCATATCAACAAAATATTTCGTATAATCATTTTATGATTAACTCTTTACAATAAACATTATGAAAAAACAAATTATCTCTACCGATAAAGCACCAAAAGCTATCGGCACATACTCTCAGGCTGTTTGCGTGACTGGTGGCTCAACGATTTATTTATCTGGACAAATTCCTTTAGTCCCTGAAACTATGGAAATGGTATCAGATGACATTGGCGCACAGATTGATCAAGTATTTAAAAACCTAACTGAAGTTTGCAAAGAGTCAGGTGGCAGTCTTAATGATATTGTTAAGCTTAATATTTTCTTAACCGACTTAAGTAACTTCCCAAAAGTTAATGAGATTATGGCGCAATATTTTGACGAGCCATATCCCGCTCGAGCAGCAGTTGGTATTAAAGAATTACCTAAAGGTTCGCAAGTTGAAATGGATGGAGTAATGGTGATAGAGTCGTGTAACGACAATTCATAAAGATAGAAATGCAGCATTTATCTGATCCCATTATCAGCTTAAATGGGCTAGGTCCAAAAGCGCAAGAAAGGCTTAATGCAATCGGTATTTATGCCTTGGAACATTTTTTGTTTCATTTGCCAAATCGCTATCAAGATAAAACCAAATTTACAACGCTAAGCACGGCACAAGTTGGCTCGGAAATATTAATCGAACTAACTATTGATCGCATTGAAGAAGTTGCAACACGTCAGCGCCAATTATTGTGTTATCTATCAGATGACAATAATCGCACATTGCTATTACGTTTTTTCCACTTTAATCAACATCAAAAGCAACAACTAACTCGAGGTGAGCTTATTCAGTGCTTTGGTGAAGTGAAGATTGGGCGAGATGGACTGGAAATTCATCATCCAGAATATCGACTTATTTCAAAAGGCCAACCAACACTGATAGAAAAAACACTGAGCCCAGTTTATCCTTTAACAGGCGGAATCCATCAGCCGCAAATCAAGAAATGGATTAATATCGCCCTAGAAACACTACAAAAAAGCGATTTATTTGACTATTTCGAAAATTTGTCAAAAAATTCAATGCCTACTTTAAAGCAGGCCTTGCATACACTACATCACCCAAAAATCGACGATAATATAGACCAAATTGCTAATTTTAGGCACATTTCACAGCAAAGATTGATTATTGAAGAGCTTTGTGCGCAAAAACTTAGCTTATTAATGCTAAAAAATGAGCGGAAACAGGCCATTTCCAATATTTTCAATATTTCTAAAGTTTTGCCTGATCAATTATCTGCAAATTTAGGCTTTAAATTAACCGCTGCTCAACAGCGCTGTGTTGATGAAATTAATACTGACTTAAGTTTAGACCATCCAATGCTTAGACTCTTGCAAGGTGATGTTGGCTCTGGAAAAACCATTGTCGCTGTGTTTGCTTGCTTGCAGGCAGCTGAAAATGGTTTTCAGGCTGCTATTATGGCGCCAACAGAAATATTAGCCAACCAGCATTATCATGGGTTTCGTGATTATTTAGAGCCGCTTGGTATTCAGATTGCTTTTTTAACAGGTTCTCAAAATGCCCAACAGCGAAGTGAGCAATTAGCGCTTATTATTTCTGGTTCTGCTCAAGTTGTCATTGGTACGCATGCGCTTTTTCAAAAATCAGTACAATTTAATAAGCTAGGCCTGGTGATTATTGATGAGCAGCATAAATTTGGTGTACACCAAAGATTGTCACTGGCACAAAAAGCACACAATACACCGCATCAATTAGTGATGACAGCCACGCCGATTCCAAGATCACTAACCATGAGCGCTTATGCTGATCTTGATTCATCGATTATTGATGAATTACCACCCGGTAGAAGTCCGATACAAACAATCGCATTGGCGAATAACAAAAAAGATAAGGTGCTTGATAAAATCAGACAAGTTTGCAAAGAAAATAATCAAGTTTATTGGGTGTGCACTTTAATTGAAGAATCTGAAGTTTTGCGCGCTCAAGCAGCCACCACGACCCACCTTTATTTAGAAGAAAACTTACCCGATCTTAATGTTGTATTGATTCATGGAAAAATGAATAAACAAGAGAAAAACGATATTATGCTTCGATTTAGTACTGGCGATATTAACGTGTTAGTAGCAACGACTGTTATTGAAGTGGGTGTTAATGTGCCGAATGCTTCGCTGATGGTGATTGAAAATTCTGAAAGATTGGGCTTGGCACAACTACATCAATTGCGCGGTCGTGTGGGTCGTGGATCTGATGCGAGTATCTGTATTTTGATGTACCAGCCGCCTCTAAGTAGTAATGCTATTGAGCGTCTTGATATTTTAAGACAAACCAATGATGGCTTTAAAATTGCCAATAAAGATTTGGAATTACGAGGCCCGGGTGAAATATTAGGTACACAGCAAACAGGTATTGCAGATATGAAAATTGCCAACATTGTGCGTGATGGATATCTACTTAAACAAGTCAATTATTATGCAGAGCAGCTCTTGCAAAATGATGAAAAAAACCAGCAAGCACTGATTAATCGCTGGATCACTCATGACAAGTCACAGTACGCCAATACTTAGCATAAAATGTTAGCATGATTGATACTCGCAACCTCGTTTGGCAAGATCTAACACTAACCCAAAAGGCACCTGCGGCTGCACAACTTTGGCTGGATGACAACGCCTCATTAACGGCTAAATTAAAACAACAATTTCCTGATTTTTCAGTGCATGTATTATCACAACAAAAAGTAAGCCCTTATGCTCATGAAATTGAAGTACTTAATACACATCAAGCCTATGCAATTCGAGAGGTAGAGCTATTAGGCAATGGCAGGGTTATGGTGTTTGCACGCTCTGTTATTCCTGTTACTAATGACACTCAAGAAATTTTAAATATTGGTTCCAAGCCTTTGGGCGAAGTTTTATTTAACGATCCTAGTATTAAACGTGGTCCAATGCAAATTACACAAATTGATAACATTTGGGGAAGAAGGTCAACCTTTAGCATTGGTGAGACTAAATTATTGGTCAGTGAATTTTTTATGGAAGAGCTGTATGCGTGATCAAATTTTTAGTCAAAAAAGTGACTTAGTAGATTTCACCTTTGATGCAAAAGTAGCTGATGTGTTTGATGACATGGTTAGACGCAGTGTGCCTGGCTATCAATCAATGATTGAGATGATTGGCTTGTGCGTTAAAACCTATGGCCAAGACGATACAAATTACTATGATTTAGGCGCTTCAACCGGTGCCACTGCAACTGCTCTTGGTATCAACAACACACATAAGAATACGCATATTATCGCTGTAGATAATTCCTCCAGCATGGTAGAAAAATGCACCAAAACCCTAAAAGGAAAAGTTGACAATGTAGAAGTGGTTTGTGCAGACATCGAAACGCTTAAGATAGAAAATGCTTCGATCGTCGTATTGAACTTAACCTTGCAATTTATCTCGCCAGAAAATAGACAAGCTTTGATAGATAAGGTATATCAAGGTCTTAATAAAGGTGGGGTACTTATCGTCTCAGAAAAAATTCATTTTGATGATCAGCAAAAACACCAACAAATGACTGAACTGCATCTAGACTTTAAACGTGCCAATGGCTATAGCGAACTTGAAATTGCTGCCAAACGTCAATCTATTGAAAATGTATTAATTACTGATAGTCAATCAACCCACTTCAAGCGCTTCGATCAAGCAGGATTTACCTCTCATACCTGTCATTTTCAGTGTCTTAACTTTGCTTCCTTTTTAGCGGTAAAATAGGCCTCACTATGTTACTCATGATTGACAATTACGACTCTTTTACCTATAACTTGGTGCAGTATTTTGGCGAGCTAGGACAAGTGGTTGAGGTGCATCGTAACGATGAAATAACACTTAAAGAAATTGAAGCGCTAAGGCCTGAATTTTTAGTCATTTCACCAGGCCCTTGCACACCTAATGAGGCTGGAATCTCAATTGAAGCCATTAAACACTTTAGTGGGAAGATTCCTATGATGGGTGTTTGTCTTGGTTTTCAGGCTATGGTTCAGGCTTTTGGTGGTGATATTATCGGTGCTAAAAAAATCATGCATGGTAAAGTTTCAAAGGTTCACCATACTAACCAAGGTATCTTTACTGACCTTAAAAATCCGCTCAACGCAACACGCTATCATTCTTTGGTAGCGGACCAAACCACACTACCAGATTGTTTTGAAATTACTGCCTGGACTGAAAATAGCGAAAGTGGTATTGATGAAATTATGGGAATTCAACACAAAGAATTTGCACTTGAAGGTGTGCAATTTCACCCTGAGTCTATCTTGACAGAACAAGGTCATGAGATGTTAAATAACTTTTTACAAGGAAAACACAATAACTATGGAAATTATTAATTTTTTATTTGCTGAGGATCAGTTGTTTACAACCATCACTCTAATTGTTTTAGTAGCGTTACTAGTCGGCAATATTGTTGCTGACAAACTAAAAAAATATGAAGATATAGATGTAAATGCTGCAACATCACTCATGGACGATGACAATCTAATTATTTTGGATGTTAGAGAAAAGAAAGAAAGAAAAAATGGCTACATTGTCAACGATACCCACATTCCCTTAAGCGATGTTAAAGCTCAACTAGATAAGCTTGATAAGGATAAGAATATTTTAGTTTATTGTCGAAGCGGTTCACGATCAGCTCACATTGCTGGACTATTAACTCGCCATGAATACGAAAATGTATACAATCTTAAGGGTGGTTTTCAAGCTTGGAAGAAGGCAAAGCTTCCTATTAAAATCTAATATTGAAAGGATAAAAAAATGAAAAAGAATAAAATTTATTGCAGTGATTCTTGCCCTTTTTGTCAGCGTGCTTATCAATTATTAGAAAACAGAGGTATTCCATTTACAAAGCACCATGTTAAAAGTTCAAATGACTGGGATGAAGTCATGGAGCTTACTGGGAGAAGTACTGTGCCTCAAGTTTTTGTCAATGGCGTTCATATAGGTGGTTTTGATGATCTATCCGCTGCTGATCAGTCAGGTAAATTAGATAAAATATTAGCCCAGTAATGAGTAATAATCTTAGCATTATTGGTGCTGGTGCTTGGGGGAGTGCACTAGCTATTGTTCTAAGCGAAAATTTTGACACTATTTATCTTCATGCTCATACACAGCTTGAAGCAAGTTCATTGCAACCTCAACACCCTACCCTACCTAGGCCTTACACCAGTAATATTCAAATCGTACATGGCTACACCGAACTAGCCCAATGTAACAATATTTTAATTGCAACACCGAGCTACGCTTTTAGCGAAGTATTACAAACCTTAAAACCTTTACTAGATAAAAAACAGCAAATAGCTTGGGCAACCAAAGGTTTCGATACTACTGCCAATTGTTTTTTGTATCAAAGTTTTGAGCGTATATTGCCAGATTATCATGGCTGTGTTTTATCTGGACCTAGTTTTGCCTTTGAAGTGGCTAGCCAAAAACCAACGGCCTTGGTTTCGGCTTCTAAAGATAAAAATACTCGAAAACATTGGGCTGATTTAATACAGACAAAGACTTTACGCGCCTATACCAACGAAGATATTATTGGTGTTGAAATTGGCGGAGGTGTTAAAAACATACTTGCGATTGCTGCCGGCATCGCTTCAGGTTTAGGCTACGGTATTAATACTCAGGCGGCTCTGATTACTCGTGGTTTAGCTGAAATGACCCGCTTAGGTAAAAGCATGAATGCTAACGAATCTACTTTCGTTGGGCTATCTGGTCTAGGGGATTTAGTGTTAACCTGCTCTGATGATTTATCAAGAAATAGGCGTTTTGGTAAAGAGCTAGCCAAAGGTAATAATGTAGAACATGCACTCACTAATGTGGGTGCTACTGTGGAGGGTTTAAATACACTAGATCTCATTCTATCAATTGCTGGTGAGCAACAAGTAGAGATGCCAATTTGCGAGCAAGTGCACCTAGTTACTCTAGGTAAAGTGAGTCCAACTCAAGCAGTGAACCATCTAATGTCACGAGAACAAATTGATGAATGAAACTTAGTCTTCTGCGCCATGGGGAGTCAGTTGGCGGTCGAATCTATCGTGGCAACCAAGATGACCCGCTCACTGAAAAAGGCTGGCAACAAATGCTAGATGCTTCTCAAAATCAGTCCTGGAACTTAATCGTCACCTCACCTCTTTTACGCTGTCAATCATTTGCTCAATACTTACATCAACAACTACAATCACCACTAGAAATTGTAGATAATTTTTCAGAATTAGGCTTTGGTGATTGGCAAAGTCAAAGCTCAACGCAGATTGGACAAGATTTAGTTGATGCATTCAAGCTTAGTCCTATTGAAAATAAGCCCCCTAATGCTGAGGATTTGTATGATTTTCAACACAGAGTTTTAAACGCTTTTAAAATAATTACTGCTAAAAATTCTAAATCTGTTCTCATTATTGCTCATGCTGGAGTGATAAGGGTTATTAAATCTTATCTACTCAATTTACCCATCGAAAAAATGTTTACAATAGAGGTTTTAAGCGCATCTTGTGAAGAATTTGAAATTTAAGCCAACAATACTAACGCTATTACTATTTACCTCACCCATTCAAGCGGATGAGTTTTGGGGGCTTGAATCATGGATGAACTCTCTTAAGACGCCTGACTTTGATCAAATTCAAGATGTTAACCTGCGTAAACAAGCTTTTTTCAAATACCTATTGCCAGAAATTAACAAACAAAACGAGAAGATTATCCAGCTAAGGCATGACATTAAAACTGGCAAAATTAATTCATTTAAATTAAAGGATATATACCGTTACTATCGCGTCAAAGAAGATGATATTGACACTCTTTTGAACCGTGTCGATGTTGTGCCAGCTTCTCTGGTATTGGCACAAGGTGCCTATGAATCCAACTGGGGAAGATCTCGCTTTTCTAAGCACTATCACAACTTTTTTGGCCTTTGGTGCTTTAAAAAAGGTTGCGGTGTAGTTCCTCTAAAGCGCGATAAAAATGATACACATGAAGTAGCCAAATTTTCATCCTTGTCCAAAGGTCTTGAATACTACCTACGCTCGATTAATCGAAATTCTGCTTATCAAACTTTAAGAAAAATTCGAAAAAACAAGCGCGATAAAAAATTGCCAATTACCGGAATAGCTCTAGCCGAAGGGCTAGAAAATTATGCTGAAATTGGCCATGAGTATGTTGAAAAAGTACAGTCAATTATTCGCTATAACAAATTGTCAGAATATGATTACAAATCTTAGGCAACAAAAAACCCGCTGATAGCGGGTTTTTTTATTGTCTTTCGAAAAAGCTTTAACGCTTCGAGAACTGCTCGCTCTTACGTGCCTTCTTACGGCCAACTTTTTTACGTTCCACAACTCTAGCATCACGAGTAACAAAACCTGCTTTACGTAAATCAGGTCTTAGGTCACCGTTATATTCCATTAGTGCACGTGTAACACCCAAACGAATTGCACCCGCTTGACCTGTGTCGCCACCACCTGTAACAATGATGTTAAAGTCAAACTTGTCTCTCATTTCAACAGTATCTAACGGTTGATTAATAATCATTGAAGAAGTTTCACGGCCAAAATATTCATCCATAGGACGTTTATTTACTGTGAATACACCTTTGCCTTTAGTCATGTATACACGAGCTACTGATGTTTTTCTTCTACCTGTTGCGTAAAATGTTTCTGTCTTTGCCATAATAATTCTTACCTTAAATATCTAAAACTTGCGGTTGTTGTGCGCCATGTGTATGCTCAGAACCTGCAAATACTTTCATTTTTCTAAACATATCTCTGCCTAGAGGGCCCTTTGGCAACATGCCTCTAACAGCCTTGTTGATAATTTCTTCTGGTTGCTTAGCTTGCAAATCTTTAAATGCAATTGACTTTAAGTTACCAACATAACCAGTATGGTGATGATACATTTTGTCATCAAATTTCTTACCTGTTACCTTAACCTTTTCAGCGTTAACAATAACAATGTAATCACCTGTATCTGTATGTGGCGTGTACTCAGCTTTATGCTTGCCACGAAGACGAGATGCAATTTCTGATGCCAAACGACCTAACGTCTTACCATCGGCGTCTACCAAGAACCAATCTCTTTTTACTTCGTGTGCTTTAGCGCTAAATGTTTTCATAATAATACGTGTATATTTTCAATCAGAATAATCGGACCATTATAATCACTTTTAATCCATGGTGTTGGTTTATCGATGAATATTCTTATTAAAGAATCTAGCTTCAATTTTTTCTATGCCAGCCCTGATGATTAATATAATTAACCAAGCTAAAACTAAGGTAACAGCGCCATGGCCTAAAAAATGATCCCCTATTGCCATTTTATACCCTGCAGTGCTCCAGCCTAAGATCATAACCAATGTTAATGTTATTTTTCTAGCCCTGCCTGCAGCAACCAAAAATAACAATGCTAACAAGGAAAATCCTCCACTTGCATGCCCTGCTGGATAACATTTTGTAGTAGGTCTTTGCTGTTGCTCACCTAATGATTCAAACAACCCTGTTTGCTCATAAGGACCACCATACTCAACCAATTGATTTGGGCAGGGCATATTGGTTACATCTTTCAACAGACCAACTGTTAATGGCACAATGAAGCTTGATAAAACAACAATCATTAATGCTTTAAAATTATTTTTAACCCATGCGATTCTTCTTAGAAAGATCATTGAAAATAATAAGAATAGTATTGCTGAAATGAATACTGTTTTTATGCCGCTATAAAATAATAAATCTAATATTGAGTTATTTCTGTTAACTATCCATGTTTGAGTTTTATCGTCATACAGCCAAGATTGCATAAATGAATCGATCGGTAAAAATTCAAATATTAAAACCATCCCAATTAACACGGCGATGGTTACTGGAATGCTGAGAAATTTACTATTCATATGAAAGATAATCTTTATTTTTGTCGTATACACTTGAATTGACATTCATTAATCCGAGCAATGTATGGAACATTCCATCATGCGACACGGGGCTTTTTAATGTTTTTTGCAACTCTTGTTGATTTATCTCTTGAGAGAATTGATCATCAAACCACATAATTGAAGCTACGTGAGTCTGCTCTTTAGGCGCTATAAAATATGGCATCCCATGCAAATACAGGCCATTCTCACCTAAGGACTCGCCATGATCACTCATATAAAGCAAGGCAGTTTTGTGGGTTTTTTGATTTATTTTTAACAATTTAATTACCTTTGAGAGGAAATAATCCGTATATAGAATGGTATTGTCATAGGCGTTATTAATTTGCTTATCGGTGCACTCATTCAACTGATTTGTAGCGCAAATTGGTTTAAATTTTTCAAAATCCTTTGTGTAACGCTTGTAGTAAGCAGGGCCATGGCTACCCATCATGTGCAATACAATCATCATGTCTTGGTTTTTATGCTCATCAACATAAGCCTGCAAGCCTACTAACATACCTTCATCCCGACACTCAACATCACAAATTGTATTCATGTTTGGTGATTTATAGTCTTGATAAGTGACTCGATCTGCAACACTCTTGGAGCTAGAATTATTGTCACGCCACAAAACCTTCACACCTGCCGTTGACAAAATATCCAACGAGTTACTCATATTCTTTCCTTGCTTATGTGAATAACTGTCTTTAGTTAAACTAGAAAACATACAAGGTAACGACATCGCTGTATCCGTACCACAAGAGCTCATTTGCTCAAAACTAATTACATTTAATTGGGACAATAAAGGGTTGGTATCTCTTTCATAGTCATTCAAAGAAAATCTATCCGCTCGCGCCGTTTCTCCTGCAACAACAATAACCAATTTTTTAGCTTTATCATTACGCTGAATGACGGCATCTTGACCAATAACAACAAATGGAATATTAATGCTTTCAAATTGATTATTGACATGTTTGCCAATTGCATATAAAAAATAAGTAGGATTGATATAAAGCCTAAGTTGCTTATTTTCTCGAGCAAAAGAAGTATACGACTTAGAAAAGGACAACATAATAAGAATAAAAACAATGGTTAGAACTAGGATGACTTTAAACTTATTCCACAACATAGATGGCATTGTAGATTGCTTAAGTTGCAACTTATACACCCAGATTGAAGGGAGAATACCCAGCACTACTAAAGATATTATTAGCTTAAAGCTCAGTAAATCAAGGGACTCAGATAAATTGGTCTCCAAACTATTAACGATCATATTATCATCAAAAATAGTGCCATATGTATTGGTAAAATAACCAACAATAGACGAGGTTAACAATAAAAATATCAATATTGGCTTAACACTATAACGATAGGCCACCAATAATAACAAGACTGACAGGAATGAAAAAAGCCAAATAACAAGTGAAATAATAAAAGTAAGATTTTCATCGAGCGGATATACACCGATCACTTCAGTAAAAAATTTAAAATTACCGGTCAGTGTTATAAAAAGCGACACAACAAGCACCAATAAACTGATGGAAATATTCTGTGAAATCTTCATAATTTGTACCAATGCCTATAAATGTTGATTATTATATGGCCTAACACATTCTTCTAGAAATTAATAATGATTAATTCTCACGCACATTTAGATTTTGACAATATCAATACCATTGCAGAAAATGCTGTGGCCATTGTGCCTAGTATTGGCAAACAAAATTGGATTGATGTACAGATGTATCCGTATTTTGCGTTGGGTGTTCACCCTTGGGAGGTCGAATCACATTCACAACAAGATCTTGACTATTTGGAATATTTAATCAAATGCAACAATCCGATTGCCATTGGCGAATGCGGGCTAGATTATCTTAAAGAGATTGATAAAGAAATGCAATTGTATTTTTTCAACTTTCAATTGGAGCTTGCTGATAAATATGATTTACCCCTTGTTATCCATAGTGTCAAAGCAACTGAAGATATTATTTTTTTACTTAAAAAATATCCCAAATTAAAAGGTGAGATTCATGGCTTTTCTGGCAGTGAAGTTCAAGCACAACAACTTACTAAAATAGGCTTTTATTTAGGATTTGGCTTACAAATAATCAACCAAAAATCAACTAAAATTCGACAAATTGTTATCAACTGCCCACTCGAATTTATACTCATTGAAACTGATGATCAAAATCCAAACGACTTGCAATTAGTCGCTCAAGAAATTGCCCAACTCAAACAAATACCGATAGACACTGTCATCACTCAATGTGATAATAATGCCATTTCTCTCTTTAATTTAAAATAATGTCTGGAAGCTGTGCTCGCACTGAAATTTTATTAGGCCAACAAGGTTTGGCTCGATTAGCTGAATCCCATGTAGTCATTGCTGGTCTTGGTGGCGTAGGTGGTGCTTGTGCAGAAAGTTTGTGTCGAGCAGGCGTTGGCACACTTACCTTAATAGATTTTGATATTATTGAAGCAAGTGATCTGAATCGCCAAGTAATTGCCCTTAACTCAACTTTGGGATTTAAAAAGGTTGATGTGCTAGCTGATAGACTTCATGATATCAACCCAGAAACGATTATTATTAAACGTAATGAATTTATTGATAAGGAAAAGGCTCAACGAATTGCATTGGATGATAGCTATCATTTTGTTGCAGATTGTATTGATGCAATTGCCTATAAAACTATCCTTATCGATAGTTGTAACAAGACTAAAAAACCTATTATTGCAAGCATGGGTGCAGGTGGAAGGCTCGACCCAACACAAGTTAAAATTTCTCGTATGGATAAAACTCAAAATTGTGCCTTAGCAAGAGAAATGCGTAAACAACTTCGAAATATTCGAGCCTCTATGAAATTTCCAGTTGTACACTCAACAGAATTACCTATTAAAGCACTGCCACATAAAGCTGTTACTATTACCGATACCACACCAGAAGAAGGCATACCAAGAGCAGTAAATGGTGCAATTTCTTATATGCCTAATATTTTTGGGCTGATGATGTCAGGATATATTATTCAGGCCTTGATAAAATCTTAATATTATTTAAACAAGGAATCTTTCATGGTTAGCACTCAAACACCTATTTGTAACTTTAACACGCCCGCTTTTGATTTTGAATTAATGGGCGTTGATGGCCAACTACATACATTAGAAAGCTGCAAAGGCGAAAAAGGCTTATTGGTTATGTTTATTTGTAACCATTGTCCCTATGTAAAAGCCATTATTGACCGAATTATTCGTGATACCGCCAAGCTTAAAGAAATGGGGTTAAATACAGTGGCTATCATGTCTAATAATCCTGATGAGTATAAAGACGATTCTTTTGCAAATATGCAAAAAATTTCTGAAGAAATGAGCTTCCCATTCCCTTACCTAATAGATGAAACACAAGAAATAGCTAGGGCCTATGGTGCGGTTTGCACGCCTGATTTCTTTGGCTATAATGCAAACTTGGAATTGCAATATCGCGGTCGATTAGATGCTTCACGCAAAGAAAGTGCTGCCAAAGATGTAAAGCGTGACTTGTTTGATGCCATGAGTCAAGTAATAAAAACCAATCAAGGGCCTTTAGATCAAATACCATCAATGGGTTGTTCAATTAAATGGTATTAGTGCTAAATCATTAGTCACCAAATATAACAAATACCTAATATATACCTATTAATCCTATGCCTTAATAGGTATAATTGCGATCTTTGCCTGTCTTATAATTTCTTATGTCTGAACAAACTACTGATAACCAATCACCAAAAACTTTTAGCGATCTAGGTCTTTCCGATTCAATTCTTGGTGTGCTAGATTCACTTGGTTATGAAACTCCAACCCCTATTCAAGAACAATGTATCACCAACCTTTTAAACGGTGAGGATATTATTGGTCAAGCGCAAACAGGCACAGGAAAGACAGCGGCTTTTGCGTTGCCATTATTAGACAATATTGATTTAAACCTTAATGCGCCACAACTATTAATTTTAGCACCAACGCGCGAACTGGCTATTCAGGTATCAGAAGCTGTTCAAACTTATGCCCGTGGTATGAAAGGCTTTCACGTACTGCCTATTTATGGCGGTCAATCATACGATATCCAGCTACGTCCATTAAAGCGCGGTGTACATTGTGTTGTTGGCACGCCAGGTCGTGTCATGGATCATATTAAAAAAGGCACTCTAAAACTTGATCAGTTGAAATCTTTCGTTCTAGATGAAGCGGATGAAATGTTAAAGATGGGCTTTATTGATGATATTAAATGGGTAATGGAGCGCATTCCAGAACAGCGTCAAATCGCCCTATTCTCAGCTACTATGCCATCTGTTATCAAACGTGTTGCTGAAAAATTTTTAAGAAATCCTAAAATTGTTAAAGTTAAGACAAAAACAGAAACGGCGCCATCAATTACTCAAAAATATTGTTTAGTAGGTGGGTTGCATCAAAAGCTTGACGCACTAACAAGAATTCTTGAAGTGACTGAGTTTGATGCCATGATCATTTTCGCTAGAACTAAAACGTTAACAGTAGAATTAGCCGAAAAATTATCTGCAAGAGGCTTCTCTGCAGAAGCAATTAATGGTGACATTCAACAAAGTCAGCGTGAACGAATGATTAACAACTTCAAAAAAGGTAAAATTGATATCTTAATTGCTACTGATGTTGCTGCTCGTGGACTTGATGTTCCAAGAATTTCTCACGTAGTTAACTACGATATTCCACAAGATGCTGAAACTTATGTACACCGTATTGGCCGAACTGGTCGTGCTGGACGTAAGGGTGATGCTATCTTATTTGTATCACACCGTGAAAGACGTATGCTTAATAATATTGAGCGCGTTACTCGTCAAAAGATTGATCCTATTGAGCTTCCTACTGCGAAAATCATTAACGAAAAACGTATAGATACATTTAAAAAGAAGATTACGGAAACTATTAACAATCAAAATTTAAGTGTTTTTGAAAAATTAGTAACTGAATTTCAAGAAAATAATGAAGAAGCAGGGCTTGTTAAAATTGCTGCTGCTCTTGCGTTTATCGCCCAAGGTAATGAGCCATTACTATTATCTGAAAAAGAAAGTAGCTTTGGTAGAGATCAAAAGCCTGGTGAAGAAAAGATAGTTCCTGTAGAGGCAAACTCGCTTAAAAATAACCCTCAAATTCCAATGCGTCGATATAAAGTCGAAGTTGGTAATAGTAACAACGTTAAACCTGGCAATATCCTTGGCGCTATTGCTAATGAAGCTGATATGGATAGTGCATTTATCGGCTCAATCCAAATATTTGACAACTTTTCAACGGTGGATTTACCTGATGACATGCCGAAAGAAACTTTCGAAGTGTTGAAAAAAACCATGGTTAACGGCAAGAGTCTTAGTATTACTGAACTAACTGACAAAAATAACAAAGCAACTGTTGGTGGTGGCGCCAGTCAAGGCGCTAGAAACTTTGGTCGTAAGAAGTTTTCTAAAGATTCTCGTAATGATAGTCGTGGCTCTAAAGGCGGTAGAAGAGGAGATAGTAAAGGTGGAGATGATAGAAAGCCTAAATTCTCACGCTCAAAACCTAAAAATAAGTCTTAAATTAAATTTAACCCTTGCAAGAATCAAAACTACGTTAAAATATACGAGCTGGTTAAAGTATACAGCTGCTATTTATATTGTTTGACTGATGATTTCATCTTTTCTAAGTTATAAATGTAGTCTATGTTTTTCGGTATTTTTTTTTAACTTAAAGGAGACATTATGTCTACAACAGGAAAAGTAAAGTGGTTTGACGCTAAAAAAGGTTTTGGTTTTATTGAGCAAGAAAATGGCGATGATGTATTCGTTCACTTCCGTGCAATCCAAGGCGACGGTTACAAGCAACTAGAAGAAGGTCAAGTAGTAGAATTTGATCTAGAAGATGGTGCTAAAGGTCCTCAAGCGGCTAACGTACACCCACAATAGTTCTTTGTACCTCCTTCGTGAGGTATTTAAATTATTGTTAAAAAAACCCAGTTTAAACGCTGGGTTTTTTATTGCCAAAAATTCGTTAAAATAAGCTTATGAAAACATTTTATTGGTACGACTTTGAGACTTTTGGCATTAGCCCAAAAATAGATAGAATCTCGCAATTTGCTGGCATCCGCACAGATGAAAACCTTAACATCATCGATGAGCATATGCTTTATTGCAAACCCACTCATGATTGCCTTCCTTCACCAGAAGCATGTGCGGTTACTGGTATTAGCCCGCAACTATGTGAGCAGAAAGGCATGATTGAGCATGAATTTATTAAAAAAATACATGCTCAAATTTCAGCACCCAATACCTGCACTGCTGGCTATAACTCAATTCGGTTTGATGATGAGTTTACGCGATACGCACTTTATCGTAACTTTCTAGATCCTTATGCTTGGCATTGGCAAAATGGCAATACACGCTGGGATATCCTAGATGTGGTTCGCATGTGTTACGCACTCAAAAAAGATGCTAGTCTTAATTGGGTTTATGATGATAGTGGTAAACCGATTTTTAAATTAGACCGTCTTTCTCCTGCAAATGGCATAGAGCATTCGAATGCTCACGATGCCTTGGCTGATGTTCGGGCTACGATTGCTATCGCTAAAATTATTAAAGAATCTCAACCACAACTATTTGATTATGCTTTTAAACTGCGTGAGAAAAAATTTGTAGAATCTAAAATTAATCTATGTGAGCCTATGCTTCATACCTCGGGTATGTACCCAGCTCAAAAATCATGCACTCGTCTATCAGTTGCCTTAGCCTATCACCCAGAATACAAAGATCGAGTAATTGTGTTCAATCTAGATCAAGACCCCTCAATTCTTTTAGAACTAAATGTTGATGAGTTAAAAGTGCTAATGTTTACCAAACAATCTGAATTGCCTGAAAATGTTGAGCGCTTACAAATCAAAGACTTAATTTTCAACAAAAGTCCAATGTTCGTCCCTAATATTTACAAAATTGAGCCTAAAGTGATTGAGCAACTTCAAATTGATATGGACACTTGCTTAAAACATCTAGATTTTATTAAAAATAATCAGTTAGCCATAGAAAAAGTTATCCAAAATTTATATAAAAATGACCAAGATTTCGAGCAAAGCGATGACGCTGATCAATCTTTGTATGGCGGTTTTATGGATAATTCAGATAAGCGCATTGCTGATCAAATACAAATGTTAAATATAGAGGACCTAAAAAACTTTCATCCTAAATTTAAAGATGACAAACTCTCTGATTTACTCATACATTTTAAAGCTAGAAACTACCCAGAATCTTTAACGGAGGATGAGGCTGAAAACTGGTTTGAAACTGTACAAGGTAGAGTTCAGACGGGTGAAAATGGATATCTCTCTGTTGATGATTATCTTCAGCGTATCCACATCATGCGTGAGCAACATCCTCAAAAGGAAACCCTTTGGCGCCAGCTTGAAAGTTATGGCGAGTCATTTTTCTAATAACTAAATAGATTTTGATTGGGACTTTTTGCTATTTAAATAGATTTCAGGTATAATATTTGGCTATTAGGAATATAAGACAGAGAAGAAAATGAACGCTGAGACTCGTTTTGAAATGTTTGAAAGATTACTGAAAAAGATACCTAATCCAACAACAGAATTAAACTACTCAACACCGTTTGAGCTATTAGTAGCGGTTACTTTGTCAGCACAAGCAACTGATAAAAGTGTCAATAAAGTAACGGATAAATTATTTCCTATTGCTAATACGCCAGAAGCTATTTTTGAGCTCGGTGAAGATACACTTAGAGATACCATTAAAACAATCGGTCTGTTTAATTCAAAAGCAAAGCATATCATTCAAGCTTGTAAAATTCTAATCGATAAGTACGACGAAAGCGTGCCTGAAACTCGTAAGGAATTAGAAGCATTGCCGGGCGTAGGTCGCAAGACAGCAAATGTCGTCTTAAATACAGCATTTGGCCACCCTACCATCGCAGTTGACACGCACATCTATCGTGTTGCTAACCGTACAGCAATTGCTAGTGGGAAAACAGTGCTTGAAGTAGAGAAAAAATTGGTGAAATTTATTCCTGATGAGCATCGCGTTCCTGCACATCACTTAATGATTCTTCATGGTCGTTATACTTGTAAGGCTAGATCACCATTATGTACTGAGTGCATTTTGCTTGATTTGTGTGAATACGAAGAAAAGAACCTATAGTTTAATTCGTGCTTTATACACAAGATAGATCAGAACAAAGAAAATTTCTATCTGCCGCCTGGCAAAAATTTCTAAATAAGCAGGTCCTTGATCCGCTTGAAGATCAACTTACAAAAGTAATGGAAATTCATCCTGAATATCACATACTTATCCAAAATATTGAATCGGACTACTTTCCAGAGCAAGGTGAAGTAAACCCTTTTTTACACATTAATCTACATTTATCTTTACGCGAGCAATTGTCGATTAATCAGCCACATGGCATTCAAGAAATTTATAAAAAGATACTTGGTAAGACTCGAGATACTCATAAAACTGAGCATTTAATGATGGACTGTATTGCTGAAATGATTTTTTCAGCACAAAAAAACAATACACCTATGGATCATCAAGCTTATGTTGAATGTTTAAAATCTATTACCTATTAAAATAATATTAAATCTAAGCTAAGCACTTATAAATTTTTATTATTTCCAATTTACAAAGTTAGTGAGTAATTGTAGACCATCATGTTGTGATTTCTCAGGATGAAACTGTACAGCAAATAGTTTATCTTTAGCGATAGCGCAAGTGAAATCTAGGCCATAATTAGTGCTGCCAACTACGATTGAAGGATCTGCATGAGCAACATAATAACTATGCACACTGTAAAAACGTGCATTGTCGTCAATGTTATGCCAAAGCGGATGTTCAATCGATTGTTTAACGGTATTCCACCCCATATGTGGGACTTTTAAATCACTTTTAGCAAACTTAACCACATTGCCAGGAATAATCGACAAACCTTCTGTGCCGCCATTTTCCTCAGAATGATCAAACAATAATTGCAAGCCTAAACAGATACCTAAAAATGGTTTTTCTTGAGCATTACGCTTAATAACATCTACTAGATTGTGATTATTCAATGCTTGCATACAAGCTCCCATTGCTCCCTGACCAGGAAATACAATACGATCTGCTTCGTTAATTAAATCAGCATTATCTGTTAAGAAGACTCGATCATTAGGCGCTACATGCTCAATGGCTTTTTGGACGCTACGCACATTACCCATACCATAGTCGACAATCGCAATACTTTGCGCTCCAATAGAAGCTCTCTTAGCTTGCATATCTATGAATGCGCTACAAAGAGCCTTTGGTTGAAGGAATTATGCCCGCTTGACGTTCGTCAGGTGTTACCGCCATTCTTAGCGCTCTACCAAATGCCTTAAAGATAGTTTCTGCTTGGTGATGCGCATTCACTCCTTTTAAGTTATCAATGTGAAGTGTCACCAGTGCATGGTTAACAAATCCGGTGAAAAATTCTGAGAATAAATCAACATCAAATGTACCAATTAAAGCACGAGTAAAACGCACATTAAGCTCTAAGCCAGGACGGCCAGAAAGATCTAGCACAACACGTGACAACGCCTCGTCTAATGGCACATATGAATGCCCATAACGAGTAAATCCTGTTTTATCGCCCACGGCCTTAGAGAAAGCTTGGCCCAATGTAATACCAATATCTTCTACACTATGGTGGTCGTCAATTTTCGTATCACCATCACACTTAATGGTTATATCCATCAGACCGTGGCGAGCCACTTGATCTAGCATGTGGTCTAAAAAAGGCACACCAGTATCAATATTTGCCTGGCCTGTGCCATACAAATTTAGCTCAACTAGAATATCAGTTTCATTAGTTTTTCTGGATACTTTAATCATGTTTTTATAGTTTATAAATACTTTTCAATTAAAATTTCAGCAATTTGAACGGAGTTCAGTGCTGCGCCTTTACGAATATTATCAGATACTACCCATAAGTTTAAACCTTTCTCATGAGAAATATCTTCACGAATACGACTCACAAACACATCATCATGATTAGTCGCTTCAATAAATGGAGTTGCATAGCCACCGTCTTCGGGCTTATCCATAATGGTGACACCATTTGCTTTAGATAAAATTTCTCTTGCCTTAGCGGCACTAATCTTTGTCTTTGTTTCGATATTAATCGCTTCAGAATGACCATAAATTACTGGCACACGAACTGCAGTTGGATTAACTAATATAGCTTCATCTTCAAAGATTTTTTGAGTTTCCCACACCATCTTCATTTCTTCTTTGGTATAACCATTATCTTGAAAAACATCGATATGAGGGATAACATTAAAAGCAATTTGCTTTGGATAGACTTCAACATCAACGTCGGTATTGCCACCCAATAATTTTGTTGTTTGTTCAATTAGCTCAGAAATAGCTTCCTTGCCTGATCCAGATACTGCTTGATAAGTAGCGACATTAATACGCTCAATACCTACTGCATCATAAATCGGCTTTAATGCGACTAACATTTGAATAGTTGAGCAGTTTGGATTGGCAATAATATTGCGCTTTGTGTAGTCTGCAATTGCATGAGGATTAACTTCAGGCACCACTAAAGGAATGTCTTTATCACGGCGAAAATGAGCTGTATTGTCAATGACAATACAGCCTGCTTCTGCTGCTATGGGTGCGTATTTTTCTGAAATATTTCCACCCGCTGAAAATAGACCCAGCTGAGCCTTAGAGAAATCAAATGTATCTAAGTCTTGAACTGTCCAACTTTTACCCTGGCAAAACACTTTTTTACCAGCAGAATTTGCGCTCGCTAATGGATATAGATTTTCAATAGGAAAATCACGCTGTTCTAAAATAGAAAGGATAGTTTCGCCCACAGCACCTGTTGCGCCAACAACGGCAACGTTAAATTTCTTACTCATAAGTATTGGAATAAAATCAAAATTAAAGTCTGCATTATACTAGACTTTAATAAACATCGTAATGCTTGAAATAAGCACCACCTAGGTATTTATCTAAACAATGTTATCAATATCAATATACTGATAATCCAAGGAAAACTCCTGGCTTAAATGTTGACAAAGTGCTTGTACGCCATAACGCTCTGTTGCGTGATGCCCTGCTGAAATAAAAGCGATATCATTTTCTTGACATATGCCAGGAATTTGCTCTGATACTTCACCTGTTATAAAACAATCTGCCCCGACATTAATGGCATGCTCAATGTAGCTTTGTGCACCACCGGTGCACCAGGCAATTTTTTTAATTGGTTTATTTTTAGGCCCAAATGCCAATGGAATTCGCTGAGTAACACTTTGAACTGCTCGCACTACATCGGCTAAACTTGAATCAACCTGGCCTTGCCAAACTAAGGTATCGCCCACAGGTTGAGGATTTTGAATATTCAAACGCATGGCTAATTGGATATTATTACCCACTATCGAATGCGCATCCAACGGTAAATGATAAGCAAATAAATTAATATTATTATCCAATAACGCTTTGATTCTATTTTTTTTAATGCCGGTAATCACCGGGCTTTCGTTTTTCCAAAAAAACCCATGATGGACAAATAGCGCATCAGCCTTCTCATCAATAGCTCGCTCAATTAAGTCTTGATTAGCACTCACACCAGCGATAATTTTACTCACATCTGATTTTCCTTCGATTTGCAATCCATTTGGACAGTAATCAGAGAATTTAGTAACATTTAAATACTCATTCAAGTAAGTTGCAAGTGTTTTATTATTAATCAT
>CALBNC010000124.1 GCA_937896195.1 uncultured Gammaproteobacteria bacterium | reverse complement strand
GCCAAACGATCTTTGAGCTCAACAATAAGTTTTTGTGCAGTTTTTTTGCCAATACCTGGAGTTTTGGCTAACAAAATATCATCCTCATTGGCAACTGCATTCATGAGTGAGGCGGTATTCAAATAAGACAAAATCGCAAGTGCTACTTTTGGGCCAATACCGTTAACACGGATTAATTCTCTAAAAAGTGTTTTTTCATCTTTAGAAATAAACCCATATAAGGTCTGTGCATCTTCTTTAACGTGAAAATGCGTATGCAGTGTAATTTCACTTTGATCACCCATTTCATAAAAGCTTGACATCGGGCAAAGTATTTCATAGCCAATACTACCAACCTCAAGCAAGATTTCAGGTGGATTTTTTTCTAGAATTTTTCCAGTTAAGCGACCAATCATTTTTTAATTATATCCAAGAGTAGGTTTTGAAGTATTGTACTTCGAAAGCTTTAATCTCATCGGCGTATTGCAAGGTAAGACCAATATCATCCAAGCCATTGATCAGTCTACGTTTACGTTCTTGATCAACTTCAAAGTCATATGTTTGTGAATCTGTACGAATAGTTTGGGTTGCTAGGTCGATAGTAATTTCGCCTTTAAATGCAAATAATTCATCCATAACCTCATTGCTTTGGACAATCGGCAAAAGCCCATTTTTAAAACAATTGTTATAGAATATATCAGCAAAACTTGGTGCGATAATTGCTTTGAATCCGTAATCTTCTAGTGCCCAAGGCGCATGTTCTCGAGAGGATCCGCAGCCAAAGTTTTCACGGGCCAGTAATATCTGCGCACCTTGGTATTGCTCTTGATTAAGCACAAAGTCTTTTTTGAGTGGACGTTTTGAATTATCCATGCCGACTTCGCCATGATCTTCATAACGCCATTCATCAAATAAGTTAGGGCCAAAGCCTGAACGTTTAATAGATTTTAAAAACTGCTTAGGAATAATGGCATCTGTATCAATATTGGCACGATCAAGTGGGGCGGCTATTGAGCTAATTTTTGTAAATTTTTCCATTATTTAACCTCCGAAAAATGACCAGCAATTGCACTAGACGCTGCAATAGCAGGGCTGACTAAGTGCGTAAATGAGCCTTGGCCTTGGCGACCTTCAAAGTTTCTATTAGAAGTACTTGCACAGCGCTCACCAGGTTCGAGTTTGTCGGCGTTCATAGCCAAACACATAGAGCAACCTGGCTGGCGCCATTCAAAGCCAGCATCGGTAAATATTTTGTCCAAACCTTCCGCTTCAGCTTGTTGTTTGATTAAGCCCGAGCCAGGAACTACCAGAGCAAGTTTTATATTGTTAGCCACACGCTTACCTTTGACAACACTGGCTGCGATGCGTAAATCTTCAATGCGTGAGTTGGTGCAAGAGCCAATAAAGACTTTGTCGATGACAACGGTGTTGATGGGTGTATTAGCTTTAAGATGAATATAATTTAAAGCATTTTTAATGCTTTCAGCTTTCACAGGATCAGACTCTTTGTCAGGATCGGGTATTACACCATCTATCGCAACAACCATTTCTGGTGAAGTTCCCCAGGTCACTTGAGGTTTAATATTTTTTGCATCAAGACTAATGGTTTGATCAAAATGTGCACCTTCATCAGAATGTAGTGTCTCCCAGTAAGTAACCGCTTTATCCCACTGTTCGCCCGTTGGCGCCATTGGACGGCCTTTAACGTATTCGATGGTTTTATCATCTACTGCCACCATACCAACACGTGCACCTGCTTCAATGGACATATTACAAAGAGTCATACGACCTTCAATGCTTAAATCTTGAATGGTTGTGCCAGTAAATTCAATCGCAAATCCTGTGCCACCAGCGGTGCCAATTTGGCCAATAATATAGAGCGCCACATCTTTAGCACTTACCAATTCATTAAGCTTGCCGTTGACTTCAATTTTTAGATTTTTAGATTTAGATTGCCATAAACAACCCGTTGCCAAAACATGCTCCACCTCAGAGGTACCAATACCAAATGCCAAAGCACCTAATGCGCCATGAGTAGACGTATGAGAATCGCCACAAACAATACTCATACCAGGCAAGGTGGCACCTTGTTCAGGACCGACCACGTGGACAATACCTTGGCGAATATCGTTCATTTGAATTTCATTAATACCAAATGCTTTACAGTTTTTATCAAGTGTTTCGATTTGTAATTTGGAAATCGGATCTTCAATACCACTCACGCCACTGGAGCGATCTGTGGTTGGTACATTGTGATCAGGTACTGCAATGCTCGCATCTAGACGCCAAGGGGTTCTACCGGCCAACTCTAAGCCTTCAAATGCTTGAGGTGAAGTTACTTCGTGAATGAGCTGTCTATCAATGTAGATAAGCGATGTGGTGGCCTCTTCACGCACAATGTGCGCGCTCATTAATTTGTCGTAAAGTGTTTGCGGCATAAATCGATTGAAAACCTTGCTAAAATAGCTATTTTACATTTTCTCTACTCAATATATGTGTGGTATTTGCGGACAATTAAGATTTGACGATCAAGCGGTTAACTCACAAGATTTAAATATCATGATGTCCAAGATCGCGCGTCGAGGCCCAGATGCGTCTGGAGAGTGGTCGCAAGACTATGTAGGCTTTGGTCATCAACGCTTAAGTATTATTGATTTATCTAATTTTGGCGCTCAACCTATGGTTGATCCGTTGCTAGATTTAGTGTTGGTTTTTAACGGTACGATTTATAACTATAAAGCACTAAAAGTAGCGTTAATTAAAAAAGGCTATGAATTTTTCTCACACTCTGATACGGAAGTAATTATTAAAGCTTATCACTATTGGGGTGAAGATTGCGTGACTCATTTAGATGGTATGTTTTCTTTTTGTATTTGGGATAAAAAACAACAACATTTATTCGTTGCAAGAGATCGAATGGGCATTAAGCCGTTGTATTTTAATCTCACTGAAAAAGCATTTAGCTTCGCCTCGAGCTCTCAATCTTTAATTGGTATTGGCGCCAATACAGATATCAACTCCGTAGCTTTACAGCAGCAATTATCTTTACATGCAGTGGTGCCAGCTCCTAATACAATATTAGAAGGGGTTAAAAAGATCAAACCCGCAACCACATTAGTGATTAAACCTAATGGTGAGATTAAAGAAAAAACTTACTGGCGGCCTAAGGCACAGCGCCCAGAAGTTGAAATGTCTGATGAAGAGTATATTGATCGTACCCATGAACTACTAACCCAAGCAGTACTTAAACGCATGGATGCGGCAGATGTCCCTATTGGTGTTTTACTATCTGGCGGGCTAGATTCCTCGCTCTTGGTAGCTTTATTGCGCGAAGCAGGCCATGAAGCAATACGAACATTTTCAATTGGATTTGAGGATATTGGTGATGAAGCGGGTTCAGAGTTTGAATACTCAGACCAAATTGTGGATAAATTTAACACCCAGCATGAAAAATACGTCGTTAGTAATTCTCAAGTTTTACCAAGGCTGGGGGAGGCAGTTGCTAATATGAATGAGCCAATGGTTGGACAAGATTCCGTGGCTTTTTATTTACTCTCTGAACAAGTATCAAAACACATTAAAGTGGTGCTATCTGGTCAAGGTGCGGATGAGGCATTTGCTGGATATTTTTGGTATCCTCGCATGCAAGCAGAGTCAGGCAGTGAGGTTGAGCGATTTTCTAAACACTATGTTGATAGACCTTACGAGGAATATCTACAAACTGTTAATAAAAAATATCATTCAGGTAATCACACCCAAGCCTGGCTCAATAAGGAATTTGCCAAAGCCAATGCTGATGAGTTTATGGATAAGGTGTTTCGCACTGATATCACCCGCTTAATTGTTGATGATCCTGTTAAGCGTGTGGATAACATGACGATGGCTTGGGGCTTGGAAGCGCGCGTACCCTTTATGGATTATCAATTGGTTGAGCATGCGCTGAGTATGCCGCCGCGCCTTAAAATGGCTGAGGAAGGTAAGCATCCACTTAAGCAAATCTCTAGAGGATTATTACCAGACAGTGTGATTGATCGTAAGAAGGGCTATTTCCCTATGCCAGCGCTTAAATACGTTCGCGGAGAGTTCTTAGACTTTATGGCCGACATTCTCACCTCTAGTCAATGTATTAATCGTGGAATATTTGATCAAAAATTTATACAAAAAGTCATTAATCAGCCAGAAAAATACATGACAGCACTTAATGGTTCACGCCTCTGGCACTTAGCACTTTTAGAATATTGGCTACAAATTAATGTAGACAACAGGACATAAAAATGGAAAAAATAGTCATTTATACTGATGGTGGTTGCAGAGGAAATCCTGGTATTGGAGGCTGGGGTGTTTGGCTTCGATATGGCGATCATGACAAAAAACTAAAAGGCCATGAAAAAGACACAACCAACAACCGTATGGAGCTATTAGCAGCGATTAAAGCGCTAGAAGTTATTAAATCTAAAGATATTTCTATTGATCTGTTTACCGATTCAAAATATGTCATGCATGGCATTAATGATTGGATTAAAGGCTGGAAAGCAAAAGGTTGGAAAACAGCGGCCAAGAAGCCCGTTAAAAATGTTGACCTATGGCAGCGCCTTGACACACTTAATCAAACACACACGGTGCACTGGCATTGGGTTAAAGGCCATAGTGGTAATGTAGGTAATGATATGGCAGATGAATTAGCCAATCAAGCCATGGATAATATGGGTTAAAAAATACCCTAATAAAGAGTTATATTTATTATAAAAGTATAATATTAT
>CALBNC010000123.1 GCA_937896195.1 uncultured Gammaproteobacteria bacterium | reverse complement strand
GTGCAACTGATTTGTAATCAGTAGGTCGCCAGTTCGAGTCCGGCCTTCGGCACCATATCTAAGCTCTATGTGGAAACCCCACATGGAGCTTTTTTATGCCTGAGTGTCTCTAAGTTTAATCTCTAGATAAGTGCAGTTTGAGTGCAACTACTTAGAGATTAACAAATGGCATCAATTCAAAAGATAACTACATCGAAGAAAGCAGTGTACCGTGTACAGATACGAAAGAAAGGTATAAAGCCCATTTCCAGGGTGTTTGCTACTAAGAAACTCGCCGTTCAGTTTGCCCAAAGAGTGGAAAGTAATAGGCAGATATTAGAGGCTTTTGGCCAAGCCAATACAGGCTTAGTCCTCAAAGATCTTGTCAACTCTTACTTTGACAAATCATACAAAGGAAAGAGGCCTAAGGAGCAGCGTTGGAAGTTACAACATTGGATAAATGTCATTGGTGACAAGGATATATACCAAGTAACTAAGGCTGATATTTCGCTAGGTTTAAGCGCCCTTCCTGGGCACTTTAGTAATGCAACCATTAATCGCTTTAAGGCAGCTATATCTTCTGTCTTTACCTATGCTTGTAGAGAGTTAGATCTGCCCGATAATCCTGTACGACACATTCCCTCAAAACCCGAGAATAACTTAAGGGTTAGATATCTATCAAATGATGAGAGAAGTCGCCTATTTCAGGCTTGTAAGTCCTCTAGGTGGAGTAAGTTGTATCTATTAGTTTTAACAGCTATAACTACTGGAGCAAGGCGTGGAGAGTTGCTTGGATTAAGATGGAACAGTATTGATTTTGATCGACAAACAGCTTATGTTATAACAACTAAGAATGGTCAGCCGAAAGTGCTACCATTGGTTGGATCTGTTATTAATGAGATGGGTGTATTTAAGAAGCATGATAACACTCTAATATTTAACTCAGAGATTAAGCCAGATAGAGAGATGTGCTTTACCAAGGTATGGAAGAGTGCATTGTCAGATGCAGATATAACTGACTTTAGGTTCCATGATTTAAGACATACTACAGCTTCTTATTTAGCTCAATCAGGAGCTTCTTTACTAGAGATAGCTGATGTATTAGGTCACAAGCAAATCAGTGTTACAAAGCGTTATGCTCACTTATGTATCGATCATAAACAGAATCTTATTAACAATGTTATGTCAGACCTTTAATAGCTGAATATACCATGTGATTCTAGGCGCTAAAGTAGCTAATCCTACCCTTTGTATTGGTCAAGCATATTAGAGCCTGTATAAGCTCTAATATCGTCTAACAGCACTGTAAATTACTATAGATATTTATAGTGTTGTCGCTCATAGATCATATATATACACCCACCCCCTAAACTATCTTCGACACCCCCCTTTATAACTAGGAAGAACACGCTGTGTCCTTTAGGTAGATTAGAGCCAGGTAAGATTGTTAAAGTACTCTTTACAGAGCTCCTTAACAATCTTTCAGTTTGTAGTGATAGATATTTAAGCATCCTTGTAAACATATTAATATCTAATGGCTACAGATGGAATTAGAGTAAGCGCTTGAGCGCGCTGACACTCTCAAGACCTCTAGTCTGGCGTTAGTATTGCTTAAGGACTATCT
>CALBNC010000122.1 GCA_937896195.1 uncultured Gammaproteobacteria bacterium | reverse complement strand
TAAAGAGTGCAGGAATAGTAAAGTCCGGCAAATGAATAATGCTTGATAGCCAATTGGCATGCCCACGCGTAGCAATCATTAAAAGTACCATAATAAATACAGCAAATAGTGCTTTAGTTTTGTTAATTTGATCTGTCATCTTATTTCCTTTTAGTTCTTGATTAGTGTTTTTTTATTATAGTCAATCTTGCTGTCAATCGGTAAAGCTCTAGTATCAAAGTGTTTTTTAGAAGTTAAAGTCTAGTCCCAATTCAATCATCCTACCAAGTTGATTGTATTTATTTGCAACTGAATATTTTTTGTTAGCTGCATTCTTAATTCTCAGTGCTACTATAGCCCTATCACTAATGTCATAATTAGTTGATAAATTAATCAATGTATAGCCATCTAATCTAATATCACCATTATCCAAGCTAGATGATTTTTTAATAACCTGAGTTTTTGAGTTAAATTTACCATACTGCTTACCAATTGTAAGGTGTGTAGTATTTTTTGGTCTTCTAATGCTTTGTAAAACTCTGTCATTCTCTTTGCTTGTATTGTAGTTATGACCAAAGTCGATATCATAGCCAGCAATGTTGGTGTTTAGAGATAACTCAATGCCTTTTGTTTTCAATTTTCCTACATTTTCATAGACCCAGCTTGTTGTGCCATCACTACGAAATGCGTTATTACTTGAGTTATTGTAAATTTTAATGCTAGAGAATCCCCAAGTATGCTGCTTTTCTAAACCTAACTCAATATTTTTTGATGTTTCTGGTCTAAGATTAGAATTACCAGCTAATTGGCCTAAAGTTGGAGTATTGAAGGATGTTCCATAAATACCAGTTAGTTTAAGGGTATTTTCAAAGTGCTTAGAGGCTCCTAAATTGTAAATTATTTCATTGCCAGCTTTGCTATGGTTAATATAGCGAACGCCTGTGTTAATATTAATGTTATTAAAAGTTTGCTGCCAATTTGCATATAAATCTTTACTAGTAATCTTTGAACTAGATTTGATATTTTTATCTTCAGATTGGGATAAGCCAATATTTAATAAGGCGTTACCAATGTTAATATCATTAATAGCAGTTATAGTTGTATTTCTAAAATCGTCACCATCACCACCCCAAGCAAAAATACCATCTTTATACGCTTTTCTCACTGCATCTATTTGCGAGAAATGAAACTTTGTTTTCCAGGTATCACTATTCTTTTTCTGAGCGTTGATTGATATTTTGGATGAGTCCCTAGTAAGGTATTGATCATTTGAGCCGCCAAATTGATCGTCGTATTCAATTCTATTTCCATTCTTTGAGTAACTGATATCAAACTTTTTAGTACCAAATTTAATTTGTGTGGAGTGGCTACTACTAGCATCTTTTTCGTTAGTAGAATCATCTGAACGGGCGTTAATACCATCTGTTGAATGGTTATTATGAGTAAATCTAACAAAGCCATTTTTACTGCCACTACTTGCTGATAGCGCATAAGTTTTAGCATTATTTGTGCCAAATTTAGTACTCACTGTTGTATGTTTTCCTTCTGCACCTTTTTTAGTAGTAATAGCAATAACACCTGATGTTGCAGAAGAGCCATATAAAACAGAACCCGAACCTTTAACAATTTCTATTTTTTCAATATCATTCAGTATGATATCTGTCAGCCCATATTCAACTGCACCATTTGTAGAATTTGGTGGATTCATTCTGGCGCCATCAACGATAACCAAAGTATGATTTGAGGGTCCACCACGCATAAAAATAGTTGGGACATTTCCTGTCCACATCTCAACACTTGGAACGGTTTCTAAGAATTCTATGAATGAATTAGCACCTGTTGCTTTAATATCATCAGCATTAAAGCTAAGTGTCGATGCAATGGATCCAATCACAGGGGATTCGGTTCTGTATTCAGTATTTAAATAAATAGGAATAGGGCCTAATACTGCATTCGATGCGGTAGAGAAAGTTAGTGCTGATACTGCAGCAACCACGCAGAGTTGTG
>CALBNC010000121.1 GCA_937896195.1 uncultured Gammaproteobacteria bacterium | reverse complement strand
GCGGTTTGGTATAAGCAATATAATAATATTTAATAGGATAGGAATATGGATCTTTCAGTTGTAATTCCAGTTTGTAACGAAGAAGAGAGTATTGGTACGTTGATTAATGAAATTACGCATGCGCTTGATGGGCAATATCAGCATGAGATTATTGTCATAGATGATGGAAGTACGGACAACACCCTTGAAGTTTTATTAAAAATAAAGCAAGATCTATCTACTTTAAGAATCATTAAACACCTTAAAAATAGTGGCCAATCAACAGCAGTACGAACAGGTGTGCAGCACGCAAAATCAAATTGGATAGCAACACTTGATGGCGATGGTCAGAATGATCCAGCTGATATACCCAACCTATATAGCGAACTAGTTGACAATCAAAATTCTGATCCATGGCTGGTAGTTGCTGGCTATCGGAAAAAACGCAAAGATACCTGGTTGAAGCGCATTTCTTCAAAATATGCTAATGGCATACGTGATAAATTATTAAGAGATGGAACGCCTGATACAGGTTGTGGCCTTAAGATTTTTGCGCGCGATAGTTTTTTGGCATTGCCTTATTTTGACCATATGCACCGTTATATTCCAGCACTATTTCAGCGACAAGGTGGGCGAGTTGTATCGGTAGAGGTGAATCATCGCTATCGAATGCAAGGTACATCAAAATACGGTTTTCATAATCGATTATGGGTAGGTATTGTTGATATTTTAGGCGTACGTTGGCTACAAAATCGTGCACGACTAACCGACACACAGGAGCTTTAAAATGCAAGACATTCCAACTTCATGGTTAATCATAGGACTCATTGGTCAAGGGTTGTTTTCTATGCGTTTTCTAATCCAATGGATTTATAGCGAAAAACATAAAAAAAGCATCATTCCACACGCATTTTGGTATTTTAGTTTAGCAGGTGGTTTAACGCTTTTAAGCTACGCTATTTTAAGGCAAGACCCAGTGTTTATTATTGGCCAAGGCATGGGTTTGTTTGTTTATGTACGCAACCTTATGTTGATTCGAAAAGAGCAGACGAGCGATATTTAGTTACATTCCTGTTTTGAGCTAAGCGCATAAAAAAGCGTGTATTTAAAATCAGCAACATAAGTTTCCAATTGCCCAGATTCGATTATCCGATCAATGCTCGGCTTGGTATATGGCGTGTCATCGTCCCACAGCCACAAGCATTGAGTCGAGTCTTTAAAGTATTCTTTTCTAAAATTCCTACTGC
>CALBNC010000120.1 GCA_937896195.1 uncultured Gammaproteobacteria bacterium | reverse complement strand
TGTGGTGGAGGCTCTTCAAGCACTCCAGCACCTGAAGTTATCTCTGGGCTTTCAACGCCAGATAATGTAGAGATTATTCAAGATGACTCTGCCACATCAGCAAGTCTTGCAGCAGTAAATTTAGCAGCATACAACACAACAGGCACGGACTATTCAGATGCAAAAGCTGACACCTGGATTAACACCGGTGAATGGTCTGAGCCACTCGATATGGCCGATATGTTAATGTGTATTATGAAAGGAACTGGCGGTTCACAAGTGCACAGCGCAACGGGTGAGACTTACAATGCTTTAGTTGATATGTCACAATGTGACAAACAAGGTGGCGGTTCACAAGCAGGTAAACAGACCAGGTTAGCCGATGTAACAATTACATCAACTCGTCCTTCAAATACAGCTGCTCATACAGCCGATGCGTATTTTAGCGATTCTCAAGACTACGACAATAATGGAACAGTCACAGCAAACGAAGTGTCAGAATATGTCGCCCAAACTTCAATAACTGCCTCGCCTACTACTTCAAACCCTTTTGGAAACTTTACCTTTAATTGGGGTAAGAATACTGGTGATGCAGCTAAATGGGATAAAGGCTCTTTAGCGCTCGGCACAACTGCAGGTGGTTTGGCAGACTTTTCATTCATCTCCAAGGAAAAGGATGCTCATGATATCACTGGACATGAAGTCACTTCATGGGCTAGAGGCGAACTATCTACTGATGGCTCAGGTGGAAAACTAAAGGTAGGTTACGATCACTTTAGTAACGCAGAAACACCAACTCTACTTCAAGACACCTTTAAAGTCAGATTTAATGCAACCCATGCAAATGTACAAAAAAATACTGATACCGCTGTATGTTACAATCTTGACGAAACCTCTATGTCGACTTTTGTTTACGGATATAACTTATACGACAACACAAGTGGTGCATTAAAAGATATCGCAGCAGGTATACAGTTTGTTTATGATGATGCAGGCACTAAAGATGGTCGTGGCTATGCTGGTAAATACATAGATGGAAATAATGTTACTAAACACTGGGTTTGGACTTCTGGTAATGATCAACCAACCACCATTTATAAGGAAAGCGATCAAACAATTTCTTATTCAATAGTTTGGACTGGAAGTGCTCCTACTGTAAGCGCTACATTTGATGATCCTATAGTAATTACCGCTTCTTACAATGATGAAGGCGGCAATCAGCAGTTGGCAGACCTAAATTATGAAGGACCTGGTCAGCTTTGGGGTATAGCCTGGGCACCTCATACGGGAGATACAAATAGCAACGGGCAATGTGACAATGGCGAGTATAGTTGTAGCAATTGGAAGCCAGCATTCAATCTTGCTGATGGTACGCTATTAACCGATTCTAATGGCAGTCAGTGGAGAGTTAAGCAAGTAGGGCTATGGAAGGAAATGGCTACTGCAGCGAGCGCTTGTGCAGCCATTCCTGTCGCTGATGCTGATGTTGCATATACAGCACCAACTCTTGTCGAAACCACTAAGAGTTGGTCTGATAAGCCAACACCTGCAATTACCAAGGCAAGAGTAATACATGGTGTTAAGCAATTCTAATATTAAATTAACTTAACCCAATAAAAAACCCTGTAATTGCAGGGTTTTTTATTGGGTTTTTTTTAAATTGCAAAAAAAAAAACACACATTTAATAGGTTATAATAAACCTTATTATAAACACTGTATTAAAAAAGGATGAATAATATGAAAAAAACCAATCTAATACTAACAACTTCAGTTGTGTTATTATTATCTGGCTGTGGTGGAGGCTCTTCAAGCACTCCAGCACCTGAAGTTATCTCTGGGCTTTCAATGCCTAGTAGTGTAGAGATAATTCAAGATAACTCTGCTACTCCAGCAAACCTTGCATCAGTTAATCATGCAGCTTACAATACGTCTGGTACTGACTATGATAACGCCGTGAAAGAGGTCTGGATTAATGGCGGAGAATGGCAAGAGCCCTTTATAACAGCTGATGGAATTGCTTGCATAATAAGCGCAACAGGCGCCTCAAACCATCCAAATGATAAATATTTAGCACTGGTTCAAGATACCTTATGCTTTGAAGATGAAAACGCCTCACCAGGTAATGTCGTAGAGCGCTGGTCTTCAGCAATTGTAGACTCTTCAAGAGCAGATGACAACCCTGGAACTCCTCAATATAATAAAATTTATTTCGAACTAAAATATTCAGGTGGTGTTGACGATATAGCTACAGATGTAATAGTATCTGCTGAGCCGAGTACGGCAAATCCTTGGGGTGAATGGAGTATGCACTATGACATGAAGAACCAACCTACAGGAATGTTTGACACAGGTGCGGTATCAATCAAAAAATCAGATAATGACATTAATTTTAAATTCATTTCAAAAGGTGATTTTGATAGCGATCGTTCCAAGGATTGGGATTGGGACAAGAACTGGGTTAATGGCATCTTGAAGGCTGACAAGTCAGGCGGTAAGGCTAAAATTTGGCAAGAACTAGGCTGGGTAGATAGTGGTGCCCCTCATACATATAGTGTCGACTTTAATACCACGCATGCTGCATATATTAAAGATGATGGTGCCGTTACTTGTCAATCATTAACCTCTTTTGATGAAAGAGCTTATCGCTATAACATTTATAACGAAGATGGTTCAGAAGTCGATACAAACTCTCAAATTGAACTAGTATTTGGCGTGAATAAAGATAAACGCGCATGGGTTGGACGATACAAATCAGGTGGTACAGCTAGCAGTCCAACCTATTCAAATTGGATGTGGACTGAAGATGGATCAAAGCCAGAAACTGTGTATTTATCCAGCGATAATTCTGTTTCAAAAAGTGTAACTTGGACCAATGGCATACCAGTTGTTAACAATATCAATCTCACCCCTCCAATTCTTTTCGATCAAGCTAACAATAGCGCGATTAGTAGTAACCTCGATTATGCTGGAGAAGGGAAGCTGTGGGGGCTTGGGTGGACAAAGGTTAATGGTAGATGGCAACCAGATACAAGCCTTGCCGATGGTACACAGCTAACTGACACACTTGGTACAAATTACCGTATTAAGAGCACAGCAATTGGAAAAACACCAAATATTGTAACTGCATCAAATTGTACCAATGCAGGGCTAGATCCATCAGCAATTAACTACACCAAGCCTGTCATAACGAATACTGCAACTGACATTGCTTGGAGTGATAAGCCGGTTGTAAGCTCAGAGGTGAAAGTTAAACACGGTATTACTCAGTAATACCCAATATTCAGACTAAAAAATATAAAAAATCCTGCTTATTGCGGGATTTTTTATATCTAATAATGGCATTTGTTTATCTTTCAATTGATTATTAACCCAAACACCCTGCTCTAGTAAAGACGAGGCACTCAGTTGGAATATCAACGAATAACTGTAGTTATTCATGGTGATGCTGTACATTTCTTTGCTAAAAAACATATAGCAAAGAATAAGGAAATTATAAAAAGGTTTTCTGGCTTAACTCACCTTGAGGGTGTATCTCTTAGTGTGTGCAAGCTTAGGGCTAAGAAGCTTGGATATAAGCCTAATGACTTAATAGGGATTGTAAATATAGTCCCTAATGGTGATGCTGAAATTATTCATCTTCAACAACAAGGGCGCCATTACATTACCCAGTAGACATTATCTCGGTCTTTTTTATTGAAGTCTTATCAACTAAGGATGACAAAGTAATTTTCACTTGACGGTTTAAACACGTGAACTGCGCAAAACTTTTCAGAATATCCAATATTGGTACAGCTCTAGTAAAACTATCGAGCCACTTACAGTGAGATAACCACCCCCCCCGGTACTACCTAGTAACTATCTTTATT
>CALBNC010000119.1 GCA_937896195.1 uncultured Gammaproteobacteria bacterium | reverse complement strand
TTGGCCAACCTCGATCTAGTGCAATTGCTTTTAATTTTTGATCAGCATGCACAACGACAGGATGATCTACCAACTCTAGCATGGGTAGATCATTGTGAGAATCTGAATAAAAACTAGCGCCTTCCATGCTTTCTCCAGTTAATTCTAGCCACTGTTTTAAATGTGTAATTTTTCCTTGTTGAAAACAAGGCACGCCAACGACCTTACCCGTGTATTGATTGTTTTTGATTTCAGGGTTAGTTGCTAATAGATTGTTAATACCATAACGCTCTACAATCGGTGCAGTCACAAAACTATTGGTGGCAGTGATCACTAATAATGTATCTCCTTTAGCCTTGTGCTCATTAACCACAGCTTGGGCTTTAGGTAGAAAAATGTCCTCAACTTTTTCCTGCATAAATTGCTTATGCCAATTATTGAGTGTTTTCATGTCATGCTTAGATAATGGCTCTAAACAAAACTCTAAGTATTCATTGATATCAAGTTTACCCAGTGCATATTGATCATAAAAATATTGATTTTTTGCCTGATAGGTATGTGCATCAACCACACCTATTTCACTCATAAAATCACCCCAGAGAAAATCACTATCGCCATTAATAAGGGTTTTATCTAAATCAAAAATAGCTAATGCCATCATTACTCCTTAATTTGTTCTATGATATTGTCGATATTATCAACAATACAAAATAATTCTAAATCAGATTGTCTAATATATTGATATTGCTCAAGGGTTTTAAAAAAGCTAATTAAAGGCTTCCAAAAAACTTCCCCTAGTAAGAATATTTTAATTGGCTTGCTTTTTCTAGTTTGTACTAAAGCAAGAGCCTCCATAAGCTCATCAACAGTGCCAAAGCCGCCTGGAAAAAACACACAAGCATCTGCGTATTTAATTAACGCCACTTTACGGGTAAAGAGGTGCTCAAACAATAAGCATTGATCCAAAAATGGATTTGGAATTTGCTCTTTAGGTAGTTTAATATTTAGACCAATACTACTAGACTTACCTTCAAAAGCACCTTGGTTAGCTGCTCTCATAATGCCAGGACCTGCGCCCGTTAGTATATTAAACCCTTGGTCAGATAAACGTCTACCTAACTGGTAGGCAGTTTTTGCCAATTCACTATCATCATTAACTCTTGCTGAGCCAAAAATAGTGATGTTATTGTTAAACCGATCTAGTGTTATCGCAGCTTGTTTTAGCTCTGATTCAACAACCTCAATATTCATAAAATATTAAAGCTGAGCAAAT
>CALBNC010000118.1 GCA_937896195.1 uncultured Gammaproteobacteria bacterium | reverse complement strand
AATAATAGCGGCGTGACCGAGAGTAGTACAAACTCCCAGCCGTAGTTAAACACAAACCAGCCAGCAGATAGTGAGGCGATTGCCTGAGCGGCAAATATTAATAAGTCATTCAGTGATTGGACTTTGAATTTTTCAGGTTCAGTGTAGGCGCGCGGTAATAAGCTTGTGCCGCCAATAAATAAAAAATTCCAACCCAGTCCAAGTAGGATTAAGGCAATCCAATAATTATTAAGTGCGTGTCCTGAATAGGCAAATACTATGCATACAAAATAGATTAGAACACCTGTCAACATCATCTTTGTCAGCCCTAGCCAGCGTACAATAAAGGGTGTGAATAAAGACGGCAAAAACATGGCAATAACGTGCGACTGAATGACAAATTTAGTTTGCTCAAGAGAGTGTCCATCGATTACATGCATGCTCATCGGCGTGGCTGTCATTAGATAGCTCATGACCACGTAGCCAATGGCGGCGCTGGAAATGGCGACAATAAAAACTGGTTGTTTGGTAATGATAGACAAGGGGCGGGCGCTACTATTTTGCTGTTCTGTAGAAGGTTCGGTTTGACGATAAAACCACAACACGCCAAAAGCAATAACGAAACAGCTACTTAATAATACAAATGAACCGACAAAATCAGTGGCAAATAAATGCCTGCCTGTTGTTGCAAGTTCAGGTCCTAAGAATGCAGAAACTAGCCCGCCAATTAATACCGCCGAAGTGGCAGTAGCACTCAATTTTTTGTCAACGCATTCAATCGCAGCAAATTTAAATTGGTTCATGGTTGCCGTGGTGATTCCAAATAGAAAAGTGGCCGCACAAAAGAGATAAAAAGACTGAATAGTGAGAGCTATAATAGCGAGGCTAATAATAGCCAATGTATAAATACAAACTCCTAAAAAAGTACGCCTTCGACCGATGATCGACATAATATGATTGATGGGAATAATGCTGCTGGCTGTACCTACGACCAAAAGCGCTACTGGCAAGGTTGATAAGCCATCGCTTGGCGCTAATGATTGGCCAATAATGCCACCTAAGAAAATTATAAAGACACTAAGCGACATGAATAGTGCTAGGCCTACTGAGAGTAGCCAGACGTTTCTTGGTATGAGGCGCATCTACTTCTTACTAGGCTTCTGCCAGCTTTTCATCGTGACTTGCTTAGATCGGCTGAGTGTTAGTTGACCTTCTGGAGAGGTTTTGGTAATGGTAGATCCTGCGCCAATTGTGGCATTTTTACCAATGGTAACAGGGGCTACAAGTTGGGAGTCTGAGCCAATAAATGCACCATCATGAATAATTGTTTGATGTTTATTAACACCATCATAATTGCAAGTAATTACACCTGCACCAATATTAACATCAGCCCCTAGGATGGCGTCACCAACATAGCTAAGATGTGAAATTTTTGAACCCTTACCAACAGTAGATTTTTTGACTTCTACAAAGTTGCCAATTTTGGCATTTTCACCAATATTTGTTTGAGGACGAACTCGAGCAAATGGACCAATCAAAGCGCCGTTACCAATCACAGCATCCTCAATAACAGAGTTTGCCAAGATAGAAACGTTATCGCCGATTTTTGAGTTTTTTATACAACAATTTGGTGCAATTGTTGTATTGTTCCCTAGTGTTACCACTCCTTCAATCAGGGTGTTAAAGTCAATTTCGCAATCTTTTCCAAAGCTTAAATCGCCACGACAATCAAAGCGCGACGGATCTTTTAAGCTTAAACCGAGTTGCATGTATTGAGTAGCTTTGCGATGTTGGAAGATACGCTCTAGTTGCGCTAGTTGAGTTTTATCATTAACACCTGCTACCTCGAATTCATCAGTAGTAATAACAGAAGCGACGGTTTTTTGATCGCTCGTGGCTGATTCGATAATATCGGTTAGATATAACTCGCCTTGGGCATTGTTGGTATTAAGGCCAGCTAGGTACTTCTTCAGTAATTTTGTCTGAACAGCCATGATGCCGGTATTGACTTCGCAAATTTTCAGCTGTTCATCACTCGCATCTTTTTGCTCAACAATGGCTTGGACGGCGTTATTGTTGCGAATAATGCGTCCGTAACCCATAGGGTCTTTTAAGACAACTGATAAAAGGGCAATGCCTGATGCTTTAGAGGCGTTGATCAACTGCTCTAGTGTTTCGCGCTGAATGAGAGGTACATCGCCATAAAGAATCAGCGATATTGAATCGTCCTCAATATGCGGCGTTGCTTGATGTACTGCATGGCCAGTGCCTAGTTGCTCTGTTTGCTCAACCCAATTAATCGTATCGTCATTAATGACTTGTTTGACTTGATCGCCACCGAAGCCGTAAACTACATGTACTTGTTGACTGATCAATTTAGCTTGTTTAAGAACATGATCTAATAGCGTTGCGTCTGACAGTGTTTGTAAGACTTTAGGCTTTGATGAGTTCATGCGCGTGCCTTTGCCCGCTGCAAGAATAATGGTGTGAATGTTGCTCATTTAAAAGTCTTCAACAACAGGGTTTTGGTCAAGGTAGCTTTCGGTGATACCAGGAACAATAAAACTGATGGTAGCAACAACTTGTCCGTCTTTACGCCCAACACTATAGGTAGCAGCGCGCATCTGGATAGGTGCGTTTTTAAAAATATCAGAAAAATTATGAGACTTTCTAGATTGAGCTGAAAACTCTTCTTTACTGATGAAGGTATATTTAATATTATAGTTTTGATAAGCTTCATTTTCAAAATCTGCAATCATTTTGGTAAATTCATCTTTATTAAAGGTATTGGCGCTCACCTCTAATATATCGAATTTTTCTTTACCATCTTCAATTAAAACTAAGTCAAATTGTGTCTTTAGCACGTGAAACATTTTTTTAACCTTATTGACATCGCTCAGAGGTAGCATTAATACAGTAGAGACTAAGCGATCATTAAGAAAGCGAAATGCCAGCTCAGCCTCTTCTCCTGCCAAAGAATGATTTTTTAAGCATAAGGTCCCCAGTTCATATCTGGCAGAACAGTCTTCCAAGGTATGTGCCTTTTGTAAAAAAACTTTGGGCATGCCAACGACATATTGCTTATATAGTTGAATTGGTTCGCCAGCAAAACTAGATGTGCTGAGCAGAGGTAACAAGATTAATAGTAGAATGCGCTTCATAAAGAAAAATCGTTTTAATTTGGCTCATATTGTAAACGCATAAGCCTTTAAATACAATAAAATTAGCCTCTATGAGTAACTCTTGTTTTCACTGCGGATTGGAAATTACCGATCGTAATCGCATTCAGTCAAATATTGATAACAGGCCCCAGGATTTTTGCTGTGTCGGGTGTGAGAGCGTCTGCCAAACGATTTATCAAGGTGGATTTAGTGCTTTTTATGACCAGCAAACTAGCTCAGTTCTGCCAGCAGTGGCACTTGAGTATCCGCTTGAGTTTTATGATGCGCAGGTATTTCAACAACCATTTTTAGAGTCTGCACCATCTGGCGAGAAAATTATTACCTTAATTAGCGACACGATTCATTGCGCTGCTTGCGTATGGTTAATAGAAAGAGCAGTTGGATCATTAGAAGGAGTGAATTGGGTTCGTGCAAATTTAACCAATAAACGCATTCGCCTAAGCTGGAATGAAAGCGAAATACAGTTATCTCAAATCATGCAACATTTGGCAGGCTTGGGCTATAGCGCCATGCCGTATGAGCAAAATATAGCCGAGCAAATTGCTAATAAGTCTAACAAGGCCATGCTTTATAAGATTGGATTTGCCGCTTTTACAATGATGAACTTATTGTGGATTTCAATTGCTATGTACACCGGCGCCAGTGAAGGTAAGTATTATCAATATTTTCAGTGGCTAGGGTTTGCTTTGGCAACACCTACCTTGTTTTATTCTGGTTTTGGATTTCTAAAAAGTGCTTATAGTGGTCTTAGAAATGGCCTGATAAACATGGATGTGCCGATTAGTATTGGTGCCCTCACCACCTATTTTTATTCTGTTTACGTTCTGCTCGGCTACTCTGTTAAAGGTGAGGTGTACTTTGATACGGTAGTGAATTTTATTTTTGTTATTTTGATTGGACGCTATTTAGAAAGTTCGGCCAAAAAATCTTCTATTTCAGCGTCTAGTTCTTTGCAACAGTTGCAACCCAAGGTAGCTTTGGTGATTAAAGGCAAGGACGAGATCATCACCCCAGTGGGTGCAATTAATATTAATGACCAAGTGTTGATTAGACCGGGTGAGCGAATTCCAGTGGACGGGTACGTACTTTCAGGCGAGAGTGATGTGGATGAATCTTTGCTCAGTGGCGAATCTAGGCCGGTGATAAAAACAACAGGCGATGAGGTTTTTGCCGGCTCAGTTAATGGCCAGGGAGCGCTGGATATTTCAGTCACTCAAACGCTCAAGCAATCAGTTTTGGGCAAAATTGTCAGTCTGGTTGAAAATACCCAGCACAGCAAAAACTCTGTGGTTTGTAGTATTGATAGAATCATTCCGTATTTTGTCGGTGTGACGATATTTCTCGCCTTTGCTACTTTTGTTTATTGGTATCCGCAAGACTTTGATTTGGCCTTGTTAAGTGCTACTAGTGTGCTTATTATTACTTGCCCTTGTGCATTTGGACTGGCCACACCAATGAGTATCGCGGTAGCGAGCGGCGCTGCTATTAAAGAAAAAATGCTCATTAAAAATAGTGATACACTGGAAGTATTAAATAAAGTTGATTGGGTGGTGTTTGATAAAACTGGCACGCTGACTTCGGGCGAGTTTAAGGTTGAAAAGATCGTAAGTATTTCCTCCCAAGATCAGGATGAAAAAACAGCCTTGATACAGCTAATGGCGAGTATTGAAAAGTATTCAGAGCATCCGTTGGCACAAGTTATTGTGAATGAAAATCATGATGAACTACTCAGCGTAACACGTTTTAAATCTACACCAGGCCAGGGCGTTAGCGCAACCATTGATAAAAAAATAATTAAAGTGGGCAGATTGTCTTTCATAGATATTGATCATCAAGTGGATGCTGATATGCTTAAAAAATCTCAACAAATAGAATTAGAAGGGTCAAGCTGTATTTGGTGTTCGAGCCAAGATAAGATCCTAGGGTTTGTAGCCTTATCTGACCAAATAAAAAAAGATGCGAAGGCTACGATTGCCCAATTACTTAGCTTAGGTAAACAGGTTAGTATTTTGAGTGGCGACAGTCAAGCGGTGACTCAAAAGGTTGCCAATTATTTAGGTATTGAACACGTGGTCGCCCAAGCGCTGCCAGAGGATAAAGCGAACTATATTAAGCAACTGCAACATCATCATTGTGTACTCATGATTGGTGATGGGGTAAATGACGCACCGGCATTGGTACAGGCCGATACTAGTATGGCAATCGGTTCTGGTAGTGATGTGTCCATTAATCATGCCGATGTAGTATTGTTAAAATCGACATTATCACCAATTTTAGCCATGATTAACTTGTCTAAACGCACCAGTCAAACCATTAAACAAAACATTACTTTTGCATTGTTATATAACACATTGATGGTGCCATTAGCAATGATGGCAAAGGTTACACCGCTGTTTGCAGCCATTGCGATGCCGATTAGTTCACTCATCGTCATTGGCAATGCAGCCCGACTTCGAAATAAATAAAAACAAACTGATAAAAAATAAAGCGACGTAGATGCAAATAGTATATAATTTGCTCTCTTTTGAGATTTAAACCTTATTACAAACATGAAAACAGATATTCATCCTAATTACGACACCGTTAAAGTAGTTTGCTCGTGCGGTAACACATTCGATACTCGTTCAACGATAGGCAAAGAAGAGCTACATTTAGATGTATGTTCAAGCTGTCATCCTTTTTACACAGGTAAGCAAAAAATTACAGATAGTGCTGGCCGTGTTGAGAAATTTAAATCACGTTTTGGTGCATTTAAAAGATAAACCGAACCGATCTAAAGAAAAGCCACATTTATGTGGCTTTTTTTATGCCCGATTGGATAGGAAATATAGCCAAATATCGTTATAATTGTGGGATTCTTTTTTTATCCACGATTCTATGTCATTTGATTACCTTAACGCACTAGCAAAGAAGCCAACAACACGCACCCCAATCTGGGTAATGCGTCAAGCGGGACGCTACTTACCTGAGTACCGTGCAACGCGAAAGCAAGCGGGCGACTTTATGAGTTTGTGTCGTAATCCAGAGCTTGCTTGTGAAGTAACCATGCAGCCTATGGATCGTTTTGATTTGGATGCGGCTATTTTATTCTCAGATATTCTTACTATTCCTGATGCTATGGGATTAGGGCTATATTTTAGTGATGGAGAAGGGCCAAAATTTGAACGCCCTATCCGAACTTTAGCAGATATTGAAGCCATCCCTTCAAACGTTAACAACGATTTGACTTATGTTTTTGATGCAGTCTCTACTATTAAATCTGCTTTAGGTACGCGTGCACCACTCATCGGATTTACCGGAAGCCCGTGGACTTTAGCAACTTACATGATTGAAGGCGCGAGTAGTAAAACCTTTGCTAAAACCAAAGCCATGCTTTTCAACGAACCAAAAATGCTACATTTACTGTTGGATAAATTAGCCGACAGTGTGATTGCCTATTTAGACCAACAAGTCCAAAGTGGCGCAGACAGTTTGATGGTGTTTGACACTTGGGGTGGCGTTTTATCAAGACAAAATTACCTGGATTTTTCACTAAGTTATATGCAAAAGATTGTGAACGGCGTCAAGGCAAAACATCCAAATACCCCGATTACTTTATTTAGTAAAAATGGCGGCAAACACTTAAATGAAATTGCTGCAACAGGTTGTGACGGCGTAGGCATCGACTGGACAGTGGAGCTAAGCGAAGTACAGGACAAAATTGGCGACAAGGTAGCCATCCAAGGCAATTTAGATCCCGCTGTGATGTATGCAACCCCTGAAATTATTAGAGCGGAAGTTAAGAAGGTGTTAAGCCAGTTTAAGGGCGATACTGGGCATATCTTTAATCTTGGTCACGGCATTACGCCTGATGTTAATCCTGAAAATATGGCCGTGCTTGTTGATAGTGTTCACGAGTTCAGTGCAAGATAATTATGTCTAGACTATCCCAAGTATTTGCAAACCTACCTAAAGAGCATAAAGCTTTTATTCCGTTCATTACCGCAGGTGATAGTGGCCTGGATAATACCTATGAGCTCATGTTAACTCTGGTTGATAATGGTGCAGATGTTATTGAGTTAGGCGTGCCGTTTTCTGATCCAATGGCAGACGGTCCTATGATCGCAAAATCTCACCAGCGTTCCGTTGAGGCGGGCATTGGTTTAAAAGATGTTCTAGCTTTAGTACAAAGATTTAGAGCAGTTAATAACTCTACAGCTATTGTACTAATGGGCTATCTTAATCCGATTGAAGTTTATGGTTACCAAGCTTTTGCCGCTGACGCAAGTCAAAGCGGCGTAGACGGTTTATTGGTAGTAGATATGCCGCCAGAAGAGGCACATGATCTGAAACAAAGCCTTGACGCTAAAGAGGTTGATTTGATCTTCTTAGTGGCGCCAACGACAACCGATGAGCGTATTAAGTTTTTAGCAACCGTAGCCTCTGGCTTTATTTACTTTGTTTCGCTTAAAGGTGTCACGGGCGCAGGCCATCTTGATATTGATGCCGTTAAACAGAATCTCTCTAGAATTAGACGCTACATTGATTTACCCGTCGGCGTGGGTTTTGGTATTAAAGACGCACAAACTGCCAAAGCCATTTCTGATAATGCTGACGCTGTTATTGTTGGATCAGCACTGGTTGCATTTATTGAGCAATATGCTGATGATAAGACTAAAATGTTAGAAAGCGTTGGAAATTTAGCAAACGAAATTTCTTCCGCAATTAAATAATTAAAACAAGGACTTAGATATGAGCTGGCTAGAAAAAATCTTACCCTCAATCACTAATGTTGTTAAAAAGAACATTCCTGAAGGGTTGTGGAGCAAATGCCCAAAATGTGACTCAACTATTTACACTGAGGAGTTACAAGAGGCGACGTATGTTTGTCCAAAGTGTGATTATCATATGCGTATTTCAGCCAGAGTTCGCATTGATAGCTTTTTGGACAAAGAAGGCCAAGAAGAAATTGCACCAAACTTAGTCGCTGTAGATCCGCTAAAGTTTAAAGACCAAAAAAAATATAAAGACCGTTATTTGCAAGCACAGAAAGACACTAACGAGAAAGACGCATTGGTAGTAAAAAAAGGTACTTTAAATGGTCTACCTGTTATCGTAGCCGCATTCGAATTTAAGTTTATGGGCGGCTCAATGGGTTCAGTTGTGGGCGAGAAATTTGTCCGAGCTGCCCAAGAAAGTATTAAAACCAAAGCACCTTTGATTTGTTTTTCTGCATCGGGTGGTGCACGAATGCAAGAGGGTTTGTTTTCACTTATGCAAATGAGCAAAACTTCTTTAATGGTTAAATTGCTAAGCAATCAAAAAATTCCTTTTATTTCCGTCCTGACTGACCCAACCATGGGCGGTGTTTCTGCTAGTTTCGCTATGTTAGGGGATGTTCATATCGCTGAGCCAAATGCTTTAATCGGTTTTGCCGGCCCTCGAGTGGTAGAACAAACTGTGCGTGAAGAATTGCCCGAAGGTTTCCAGCGTAGTGAGTTTTTACTGGAAAAAGGCGCCATTGATTTAATTGTTCACCGTCACGAATTACGCCAACAGGTGCACACATTATTAAGTGCTATGACATTTAATAATGGCTAATTACACGATTCACTTCAAACTCAGCCATGCAAATGGTGCCTTAGTAGACGAAGCCTGGGACGAACCTTTAGTGTTTGAAATGGGTGACGGCCAACTAGATCCTTGCTTAGAAAAATGCGTACTTGACTCCGAATTAGGTGAGCTAAGAACTTTTCTGTTGGGCGCTTCTGAGGCCTTTGGTGATTCTTATGATGAAGCTTTCCAACTGATGCCGCGTGATGATTTTCCGCCAGATTTTAAATTTGAAATAGACGCAGCAGTTGAGTTTCAAACGCCTACAGGTGATGCCTATGTTGGCTGCATTGATCAAATTGAAGATGAGCAGATTCGAGTCAATTTTAACCACCCACTAGCGGGTGCGGATGTGTCGTTCCAAGTCAAAATTCTTGATATAACCTCGTGAAAATTTTATTAGCAAATCCTCGTGGATTCTGCGCAGGTGTAGATCGAGCCATTGAAATCGTAGAGCGAGCCCTTAGCCTACACGGCAAGCCAGTTTACGTACGTAACGAAGTTGTTCATAACAAATTTGTGGTGAATAATCTTAAAGCTAAGGGCGCTATTTTTGTTAAAGAAATTAACGAAGTACCTGAGCAACAAGTGGTTATTTTCAGTGCACACGGTGTATCCCAACTAGTGCGCATGCAAGCTGATGATATTGGCGCCACTATTTATGATGCTACTTGTCCCTTGGTTACTAAAGTGCACAAGGAAGTGGCGCGTAAGCAAAGACAAAATCATCAGGTTATTTTAATTGGCCATAAAGGCCATCCAGAAGTTGAAGGTACTTTAGGCCAATCAAACGATGGACAACAGGTGGTTTTAGTTGAAAATTCAGCAGATGTTGAACAGCTAACCATTGACAAAAATAGCGACATTTCCTACACCACGCAAACAACCTTGTCTGTTGATGACACTCAGCACATTGTTAATCACTTAAAAGATAAATTTCCACACATTAGGTCACCCAAGAAAGATGATATTTGTTATGCCACACAAAACAGACAAGACGCAGTTAAGACGCTTATGCAATCTGCTGATGTGCTTTTGGTGCTTGGGTCTAGAAATTCTTCTAATTCAAATCGCTTACGTGAGATCGCAGAAAAAATGAATCTGCCTGCTTATTTAATTGATGGCGCCGATGAAATAAAAAGTGACTGGATAAAGGATGCCAATATTGTCGGTGTAACAGCCGGAGCCTCAGCGCCAGAAATTTTAGTACAAGAGGTGGTTAACTATTTGTATGATCATGGTGCGGATGAATTGCAAGAAGTCAGTGGCACTAAGGAAGATGTACATTTTCCAGTACCAGAAGAATTAAGATAATTAAACAGGGCCACGGCCCCTATTAAAAATTTAGGAGAAAGAAATGGAAAAAACAGCATTAATTTGTGGCTCATACGCCTTTGACTCAATCATGGTTTTTCAGGATCAATTTAAAAACCACATTTTGCCAGACAAGGTGCACATGTTAAACGTATCGTTTTTAGTGCCTACTATGCGTAAAGAGTTTGGAGGTTGTGGCGGTAATATTGCTTATAACCTTCATTTACTAGGTGCCAATTCCATTCCAATGGCAACGGTGGGCGAAGATTTCACCCCGTATATGCAGTGGATGGAAAGACACCACATGAATACCACACACATGAAAGTCATCAAAGACAGCTACACGGGTCAAGCGTTTATCACCACAGATATGGATGATAATCAAATTACAGCTTTTCATCCAGGTGCTATGAGCAATTCTCATGAAAACAAAGTCAGCGACGTGAGTGTTGCAGATATTGGTATCGTTTCTCCAGATGGCCGTGACGGCATGATTGAACACGCCAAACAATTTGCAGATGCTAATATCGCTTTTATTTTTGATCCAGGCCAAGGCATGCCAATGTTCTCTGGTGATGAGTTAATTACTTTTATTGAGCAGGCAACCTATGTAGCGGTTAATGATTATGAATCGCAAATGCTGCAAGATAAAACTGGCCTGGATTTATCAGCTATTGCTGCAAAGCTAACTGCACTGATTATTACCAAAGGCGGTGAAGGTTCTGAAATTCACACACAAGGTGAGGTGATAAAAATATTACCGGCTAAAGCAGCCTCAATTCAAGATCCAACCGGTTGTGGTGATGCCTATCGAGCAGGTTTGTTGTTCGGCATCATGAATGATTTGAGCTGGAAAGCCACAGGGCAATTAGCAGGGTTATTAGGCGCTATCAAAATTGCACACCCAGGCACACAAAACCATACTTTTACGTTGGCAGATATTGAGAAACTTTACCAAGATAATTATGGCGAAGCTCTTATAGCATAAGGATTATTAAGGTAATAAATATTTTTTAATAACATACTAAAATGATCGGTTATAATTAGGCTATAATTTAACCTGGTTTAAAAATAAAAACCCTCTGGGGAGAGGACAATATGAAAGCACTAGAAAAATTATTTGAATTAAGACGCTCACTAGCGACATACGAACGTGAAATGGGTTTCGATAAGTTATCAGAAGTAGAAAAATCAGTTCTTGAATTTGTCATGCATTCTAAAGATGCCAACATTACAAGAATTACTAAAGATGAATATTTCTATAAATATTCACTGTCTACGATCAAAAGAGCAGTAGGTGTCTTGTTAAATAAAGAGATCATCCTTGCAACACAATCTAGCCTTGATAAGCGCTCAATGATTCTAACGTACAATCAGCAGCATTAGATAATGATGATTAACCAACAATTTGAAATAACTTTGTCCTCAGTGTAGTAGCCACATACTATTATGACTGTAAAATTTCAAAATTACCTACTGGAAAACGCCATAGCCTTTGTGAGTGTCTTTTCCATGGCGTACATTATGATCTGGTTCGGCTCGTTTGAGATTGAAGTGGGTTCATATATGTATTTGCCATTAGGTGCAAAAATATTAATGTACTTGGTTTTTGGTTATCGAGTATTTCCAGGTATTATCGCCGCTTGTTTTGCTGGCGGTATTTTCTTAATGGGTTCTTGGGGCGGCAATCTCTATATTGGTATGCTATCTGCTTGTGCGGGTGCAGTCGCTCCGATTTTAGCCATGTGCTTTATGAATCTAACTCATGTTAGTAATTTCTCTAAACTGAGCAAGATAGATTTTAGACATGTTTTATTCTTGGTAGTTTTTACATCAGTCATAAGCGCCCTGCTTAAGTTCTTTGTTTACACGCAAGACGTCACCCTTAATATTAATGCAGTAACTTTCATTACTCATTACATTAGGGGCGATGTCATTGGAGGCCTGGTGGTGATTTACTTAGTTTTGGGTTTTGTTGCCCCAATTATAGAGCGGTTTTACACGAAAAAAACAGCTCACTTTTAGGTTATAATTTGAACCTTAATAACCAAAGGTTACTTTCGTGTTAATTGTTAAATATAATATAGT
>CALBNC010000117.1 GCA_937896195.1 uncultured Gammaproteobacteria bacterium | reverse complement strand
GGTTTAACCGTATCTGCGCCACCACTTTGAGTATAGAAAGTAACGTTTAACTCATTAGCGCAATCTAGCAATATTTGCTCATCTTGCTCGCTAAGTGATTCCAAATGGCGCAAAATTAACACTGTGCTATTTTCAGCTACAGCCACTTCAAGTTGTGGCACTTGTGATTTAATGGAAAGCTTCCCAATGCATTCGGCCAGCACTTCAAGATTGTCACCTAATGAAGGGTGTAATACTTCGCAACGGCTCATATTGGTAATAAAACCAGATTTCTTTTCTCTGAAGCCGACTAAAACTTTCTCTTTTTTTGCAACATAACGAACACCCAATCTGGCTTTACGTCGATAACCCCAGCTTTGCTCTTGAAGCGGCTCAAGCCAGTGTTTTGGTGCAACTTTAGCTTGGCCAGAAAATGCATCTTTTAACCATTCTGCTTTAGCTTGGATTTGATCTTCACTAGACAAGTGTTGAAATGAGCAGCCTCCGCAAATCCCAAAGACTTCACATTTTGGTACAATTCTATTCTTAGCTGGCTTTAATACCTCTATAACATCCGCCTCTTCAAACTTGGCACGAGAAAATGTACGATCAGCGAGTACTTTTTCGCCTGGTAAGGCGCCGCTCACAAAAACAACTTTTTCTTCTAAGTGCGCAATACCACGACCTTCATGAGACAATGATTCAATGTCTAATTCGTAAGTTTTGGCCTTTGGCTTTCTTCTTCTACCCATGATACTCTTTGGCTAATTAATTGGTCTGATTATCCAATAATTCCACCCAATGTTTAACGGGAATTTCACTGTCTTTTTGTAAATGCATTAAGCAGCCGATATTTGCCGTTACAATCATCTGTGGATTCGAAGCGTTCAAATTGTTTAGCTTATTTTTCTTAAGTTTATTTGAAAGGTCTGGCTGGAAAATTGAATACGTACCTGCCGAGCCACAACACAAATGGGAGTCTTTAACGGGGGCTGGCGAATAACCTAGAGAGTCTAGAATTGAATTAACCAATCCTGCTAATTTTTGACCATGTTGGAGCGTACAAGGCTCATGATATGAAATATTAGCCTGTTCCAACTCAAGCTTAGACAAATCTTTATCAATTAAAAATTCAGCAATATCTTGGGTTTTGTTAGAGATCTCTTGTGCTTTTTGGTAGTAATCATCTCCCTGTGTAAATAGTGAAGCATAATCTTTCACCATTAGCCCGCAACCACTAGCACTAGAAATAATCGTATCAACATCAAACTCTATCCAAGTATCAATATTCGATTTAATTTTAATCAGTGCATCGTGTTCAGCGCTAAGATGCTGATCTACTGCACCGCAACATTGTTTTTGTGGGGTTTCAATGGCTTCAAAGCCTAATTTTGCTAAAATATTCTTAATACTATGATTAATATTAGGTGCAAGCACAGGCTGCACACAACCACCTAATAGTAAAACTTTTTTACTATTGACAATTGGCTCAATAGCTTCACCTTGTTTTTTTGAATGTCTGGAAATACGTCCAATCGGATTAAAAAGCACTGGCGTGGTTAAAAGTTTACGTATTGAATAACGCATTGCTTTTTGCCAAACTGGTCTTTTTTGTTCAACAAACTCTCTACCGATATCGATCAACTTTCCATATTCAACTCCCGAAGGGCATGTGGTTTCACAAGCTCTACAAGTAAGACAACGATCTAGGTGCTTAATACTTTCACCAGAGAAATGATTTTTCTCAAGAGAAGATTTGATTAGATAAATACGCCCACGTGGGGAGTCGAGTTCTGAGCCAAGTAACTGGTATGTAGGGCAAGTAGCTAAGCAGAATCCACAATGCACACATTTTCGAATAATTTCATTTGCTTTAAAATTAGCAATCTGATTTGTTTGCATTAATTAAATATTCCTCTTGGATCAAATACTGCTTTTAGTCGGCTTTCAATTACTTCACGCAGCGCTGAACGCTCAACTGTTTTAATATGGGGCTTAAGCTCTCCCACATAATGACGCGGCATTACTTTAAAGCTAATTTGAGTAACAACAGCCAATTGGCCTTTTGAACCAATCAGCATTCTAGCGACGTCATAACCAGCCACGTTTTTCATCACTTGCCCACCAAAATTTAGCAATTCACCCGACCCATCAATAATCTGTACACCAAGAACACTGTCAGATAAATCTTGCGCACCATTAGCATAAGCAGCGCCAATGCTTTGCTCTTGGTTTTCAACATAAAACGGCAATACTTGGTCATTTTTAGCGAGTACTTTGCAAATTTCAGCAATGGGTGTACTGGCCTTAACCGTAATAACCAACTCTTCTGAGAAATACTCCTCAACACCTGTATGATTTAGCCAGCTACTAGTAATATGAAGACCGTTGGATGATTTAATTTCTTCTTGTAACTTTGAAAGATTATCTGACATTAGAATCGCTCCAGTTCAGGATGAGGTAGCTGCCCATGATGAACATGCATTGCACCCAGTTCTGCACATCTATGCAACTCAGGAATTGCTTTGCCAGGATTGAGTAATAATTCTGGATCAAACACAGCTTTGATTTGATGAAAAATCTCTAATTCTTTATCATTAAACTGATGACACATGGCATCTAGCTTTTCAACACCAACACCATGTTCGCCTGTAATACTGCCGCCCATATCTACACTTAATCTTAAAATTTCAGTGCCAAATTCTTCAGTTCTTTCAAGCTCACCTGGAATATTTGCATCATACAAAATTAAAGGGTGTAGATTACCATCACCCGCATGAAAAACATTGGCCACCCTAAGTTTGTATTTTTTAGATAACGTGTTAATTTTTTCTAGCATATCAGCTAAGTGACGCCTTGGAATCGTACCATCCATACAATAATAGTCAGGAGATAATCGTCCTACAGCAGGAAAAGCAGACTTGCGACCTTTCCATAAATCCAGGCGCTCTTTTTCGTTGTTTGATACTTTAATGCTAGATGCAGATGATAAAACTTTTAAAACCACCTCGAGCTCAGCCTGAACTTCAGATTCTGAGCCATCTAATTCGCACAATAATAATGCCTGCGCATCTAGTGGATAACCCACTTTAGCAAAACCTTCTGCGGCTTCAATGGCAAAACTATCCATCATTTCAAGACCAGCTGGAATAATACCTGCTTTAATAATTTCAGCCACTGAATTGGCACAATCACGCACCGAATCAAACCCAGCCATTACCACTCTGGCTAATTTTGGCGTTCGAGTTAGCTTAACTGTAATCTCTACAATAACGCCTAGTAAACCTTCAGATCCATTCATGACTGCTAACAAGCCAAGCCCTTGGTCATCTCTAGATAAAACTAATTCTTCACCATTAATGGTTAAGATTTTAACCGCCTCAACATTATGCACAGTCAAGCCATACTTTAAACAATGTACGCCACCTGAATTTTCAGCGACATTACCGCCAATGCTGCAAGCTATTTGACTAGAAGGATCCGGTGCATAATACAAACCATGCTCAGCAACTGCTTCACTAATAGCAATATTTCGCACACCTGGCTCCAGTACAGCTAATTGCTTTTCAACATCAACAAATTTAATCTTATTAAGCTTTGACAAACCTAGCACAATTGATTGCGCCAAAGGCATTGCACCGCCTGCTAAACCTGTACCTGCACCGCGGGTAACAACTGGCGTGCTGTGCTGCTTGCAAATTTTTAAAACCTGCTTAATTTGTTCAACCGTTTCTGGCAATACAACTGCCAAAGGTTTTTGTCGATAAACACTTAGCCCGTCACATTCAAATGGGCGTGTGTTCTCTTCACCAACTAAGACAATATCTTTTGGCAGTTTTTGTAATAACTCATCAATAACTTTCATATTTAGAAATTATAGTCAATTTATTTATTAATTAAATAGTTTGGGAGGTCTTGCACTTGTTCACAGTCAACTTGCTCCATGACTTGTTGTAACTGACGTTTGAGCATTGTGAAAGTATGATTCCCCCTTTTTTTTCCAAGGACACTAACGCCGTACATTGGCGCTCTACCGACAAAGGTAAAATCTGCACCCAAGGCTAACAGCAATATCCACCTCTTCAGCATTAACAATACCTCTGCCCTTTACTGTAAAAAAATAAGGCTAAATACCCTTAACTAAAGCGCGAGATAATTTAATAACAAGCTTCGAGCAATTAATTATAATGGTCTACTTGAATTTTTTAAACAATAAGAAACTATGAAATCATTTAATCCACCTATCCGAACTCTAATGGGTCCTGGACCTTCTGATGTACATCCTAGAATTTTATCAGCGATGGCCCGCCCTACGATTGGCCATTTAGACCCTGCTTTTGTTGGCATGATGAATGAAACCAAAGAAGGTTTAAAGTACATTTTTCAAACTGAAAATGAGCTAACTATGCCTGTTTCTGCACCAGGTTCTGCCGGCATGGAAACTTGTTTTGCTAATCTAGTTGAGCCAGGTGATAAAGTTGTTGTCTGTATCAATGGTGTATTTGGTATGCGCATGAAAGAAAATATCACGCGTTTTGGTGGTATAGCAGTTGTTGTTGAAGATGCTTGGGGTTCAGCGGTATCGACGAATAAAGTCGAAGAAGCCTTAAAAGAAAATCCAGATGCTAAAATTTTGGCTTTTGTTCATGCAGAAACTTCTACTGGTGCAAGATCTGATGCCAAGATACTTTGTAAAATGGCTCATGATAATAATTGCATTAGCGTTGTAGATGCGGTGACTTCGCTAGTAGGCTCTGAATTACGTGTGGACGAGTGGGAAATTGATGCTATTTATTCAGGCACTCAAAAATGCTTGTCAGCTATGCCTGGTATCTCGCCCGTTAGTTTTAGCGAGCGCGCTTTAACTAAAGTTAAAAATCGTAAAATCCCTGTTACTTCTTGGTTCTTAGATCTAAATTTGGTTATGGGCTATTGGGGTGAAGGTTCAAAAAGAACTTATCATCATACTGCGCCCGTAAACACGCTTTATGGTTTACATGAATCTTTAGTAATGATTACAGATGAAGGGCTAGAAAACTCTTGGGCTCGTCATCAAACAAATCATGAAGAGCTAAAGAGTGGTCTTGAAGCGATGGGTATTAAATTCTTAGTTGATGAAGCAGATCGGCTTCCACAACTTAACTCTGTCTTTATTCCTGAAGGAGTAGATGATGCTCAAGTTCGCTCAACATTGCTTAACGATTACAACTTAGAAATCGGTGCAGGACTTGGTGCTTATGCAGGTAAAGTATGGCGTATTGGTCTTATGGGTCATTCTTCTAGAAAAGAAAATATCACCTTGTTTTTAGCTGCATTAAAAGCGACATTAGGAAAATAAGCTAACAAATTAAACCAAAAAAAGGCGACCTGAAAGGGTCGCCTTTTTTTTCATAAATGCTTATTAAGCTAGTTTTGCCAATAACTCTTCTTCAGTTTCCACTCGATTAGGATCAGACAAACAACAATCTACTGGGCAAACCTCAACACACTGAGGCTCATCAAAATGACCAACGCACTCAGTACATTTGTCACCATCAATCTCATAGATTTCGTCACCCATATAAATAGCTTCGTTAGGGCATTCAGGCTCGCAAACATCGCAGTTAATACATTCGTCTGTAATAAGTAAAGACATATCTTGTCTCCTAGTAATAAATCAATAATAAATTAAGCAATATTTTACCGCATTGTTGTCCTTATTTTAATTGTGTTTTGAGGTATCATCAATGGCTTTATTTATTAAGTAAAAATATCATTATGTTGCGTCTATTTATCCTTTTATCAGCCACCTTAATATCTCTCTCTTCTCAAGCAAAACTTGCTGATGGCCTGTATGCAAATCTACATACTAATCAGGGCGATATTATTGTCCAACTTGAGTTTGAAAAAACCCCTTTAACAGTCATTAATTTTGTGGGTTTGGCAGAAGGCAAAAAAAATTCAAACATTCAAATTGGTAAACCTTTTTATAATGGATTAAAATTTCACCGTGTGATTGATAATTTTATGATCCAAGGTGGTGACCCACAAGGCAATGGTACAGGTGGTCCTGGATATAAATTTAATGATGAAATTACTGATTTATCTCATGACAGTGCTGGTATTTTATCTATGGCAAATTCTGGCCCTAACACTAACGGCTCTCAATTTTTTATTACCCATAGGGCAACCCCTTGGCTTGATAAAAAACATACTGTATTTGGCCATGTTGTTGAAGGCATGAATGTGGTTAACAGTATTAAAAAAGACGATTTCATACGCAAAATAAAGATCATTCGTATCGGTGAAAAGGCCAACCAATTTAAAGCTGATGAAGCTGCTTTTAATCTAGAGAATGGTGAGCATTCCAACAAAGAATTGAAAAAACTTAATGGTAAAAAGGCTAAGCTTTTAAAATTTGTTAGCGATAACTACCCTAATGCTAAAATCACTAAGCAAGGTCATTTTATTGAAACTAACCAGGCGGGTAGTGGCGACAAAGCTAACAAAGGTGACTTGGTCAAAGTTAATCTTTCAATCGATATAGATGATGGTACAAATATGCGCAAAGCTGGAGACCCACTACCTTTTGCTGCAGGATCAGGTTCAATTATCAGTATTATCGATACCTCTGTATTAGAAATGACAATGGGTGAAAAGCGCACACTGATAGCGCCTTATTCTCAAATTTATGGAGACAGCAAGCGTGGTGGTTTATCATCAGATGCCATTCTAATCTTTCAGTTGGAATTAATTTCCATTAACGACATCCAATAAACCCTTATGTTTTTAGAATTCATCACCCTATTAACCCAATTCGATTCTGGATTTGGTGTTCTTACTTATTTAACCCTTAGAGCTGTTCTAGCAATGCTTGCTGCATTGTTAATTAGCCTAGCACTGGGCCATTATTTTATTGATAAATTACACCATTATCAAATTGGTCAAGTGATTAGAGCTGATGGCCCAAAGTCTCATCTGAGTAAAACAGGTACACCAACGATGGGTGGTGTTATGATTCTTTTCTCTTTCATTATTAGTTCATTAATATGGGCTGATTGGTCAAGCTTATATTTGTGGGTTGTACTTACCACTGCTATTATATTTGGTGGAATCGGATTTATAGATGACTACCTTAAAATCAAACATAAATCTTCTGATGGTTTAAGCTCTCGCCAAAAAATACTAGGTCAATCTTTAGGTGCTATCGCTATTGGCCTTTGGATTGCACTAGCATCAACCAATCCTATCCAAACTGAATTACTCATTCCTTTTGTTAAAGACATATCACTACCACTGGGCCTTATTGGATTTTTGATATTAACTTATCTTGTAATGGTTGGATCATCTAATGCTGTTAATCTTACTGACGGATTAGACGGCTTGGCCATCATGCCTGTTATTCTTATTTCCAGTGCTTTAGCGTTATTTGCCTATATCAGTGGTAACTACAATTTTTCAACGTATCTTAATATGCCGTTTATGCCTGGTACCGGTGAATTATTTGTCATTTGTAGCGCTCTAGTTGGTGCAGGGCTTGGGTTCTTATGGTTTAACACCTACCCTGCTGAAATTTTTATGGGTGACGTAGGCTCTTTAGCACTCGGTGCTATTTTGGCTGTTATTGCTATTTTATTGCGTCAAGAGATTTTGCTATTTATTATGGGCGGCGTCTTTGTGGCAGAAACATTGTCCGTTATTATTCAAGTCGCTTATTACAAACGCACTAAAAAACGCTTCTTCTTGATGGCACCTCTTCATCATCATTTTGAGCAAAAAGGTGTTTCAGAACCTAAGATTATTGTGCGTTTTTGGATGGTCACTTTAATCTTGGTACTCGTTAGTCTTGCTTCAATCAAGATACGTTAAAATACACAGATGAATAAATGGGATCAGCGTTACCTAGCACTTGCTAAAGAAGTTTCTACTTGGTCAAAAGATCCGTCGACTCAAGTGGGTGCTGTGACTGTTGGTAGCAAAAAAGAAGTACTGTCTCAAGGTTTTAATGGCTTTCCTCGTGGAATCAAGGATAGCGATGAACGTTATAACGATCGAGAAACTAAATACAAGCTGGTGGTTCACGCTGAAATGAATGCCATCTACAATGCAACCTATTCTGGCACTTCCCTTGATGGTGCCACTTTATATGTCTACGGACTTCCAATTTGCTCAGAATGTGCCAAAGGTATTATTCAAGTGGGCATTAAAAAAGTCGTGGTTGAAAAATCTAAAGAACTTGATAACTGGAATGAAAGCGTTCAACTCTCTAAAAAGATGTTTGATGAAGCTGGTGTTGAGTTAATCATTAACAATAAAAATTAAACATGTCTGAAGTCTCTAAACGCCGCACCTTTGCGATTATTTCTCACCCTGACGCCGGTAAAACTACTGTTACTGAAAAGTTGCTTTTATACGCCGGTGCGATCAAAACTGCAGGTAGTGTTAAAGCTAGAAAAGCCAATACACATGCAACCTCTGATTGGATGGAAATGGAGAAAGAAAGAGGCATTTCTATTACCTCATCCATCATGCAATTTGATTACGACAACCATGTTATTAATCTACTAGACACACCAGGACACGAGGACTTCTCTGAGGATACTTATCGCACACTTACAGCGGTTGATTCAGCCCTCATGGTGATTGATGTTGCTAAGGGTGTAGAAATGCGCACCATCAAACTTATGGAAGTTTGTCGCCTGCGTGATACGCCAATTCTCACCTTTATTAACAAGCTTGATCGCGAAGGTAAAGAGCCAATTGACTTGTTGGATGAAGTTGAAACGGTTCTTAATATCGAATGTGCACCCATTACTTGGCCAATTGGCATGGGTAAGCGCTTTAAAGGCGTGGTGCATTTACTTGAAGATAAAGTCTACTTATATGAGTCAGGAAAGAACTCTGAGATTGGTGAAAACATTATTATTGATGGAGTTGATAACCCCAAGCTTGATGAATTACTCGGCGCTGACGTCGCTCAAGAAATGCGAGATGAAGTGGAACTTATTACCCAAACCACCACACCATTTGAAATAGAGGCATTTTTATCAGGCAAGCAAACCCCAGTATTTTTTGGCTCAGCTATTTCTAATTTCGGTATTCAAAATCTACTAGATGGTTTTATCCAATATGCGCCGGTTCCTCAAAATAGAGACTCAGATGTACGTAAGGTTAAGCCTGATGAAACCAAATTAACTGGTTTTGTATTTAAGATTCAAGCCAATATGGATCCAAAGCACCATGATCGCCTGGCCTTTATGCGTATTGTTAGTGGTGAATACAAAAAAGGTATGAAAGTCTTGCAGGTTGCCACCGGCAAACAAATCAAAATTGCTAATGCAGTGACCTTTATGTCGCGTGAACGCTCAAGCACTGAAGTTGCTTATGCTGGCGATGTTATTGGTATTCACAATCACGGTGGCATCAGTATTGGCGATACTTTCACTCAAGGTGAAAAACTAGAATTTAAAGGTATTCCAAACTTTGCACCTGAGCTATTTCGTCGTGCTCAACTCAAAGATCCTCTTAAGGCTAAAGCCTTGCAAAAAGGCCTTGATCAACTCTCTGAAGAAGGTGCCACTCAGGTGTTTCGCCCTATTATCAATACTTCTCAAATTTTAGGCGCGGTTGGTATTTTGCAATTTGATGTCGTAGCACATCGATTAAAGTATGAATATGGCGTTGATTGCCAATTTGAAGCCATTGCTGTGGCAACTGCTCGATGGATTTCAGGCACTGATAAAGACATAGAACAGCTTAAAGCTAAGGCAGGTAATAATGTTGCGATTGATTCAGCCGGCGTATTAACTTATTTAGCGCCGTCTACTGTTAATCTTCAGCTGACCATGGAGCGTCATCCGAATATCGTTTTTTCAGCGAC
>CALBNC010000116.1 GCA_937896195.1 uncultured Gammaproteobacteria bacterium | reverse complement strand
TATAACTAAAATTATGTTTATTAAAAATGACGCTTAAGCGTCATTTTTTTTGCCTGAATTTTTCAAATAGTGATTTTTTATTTTACCATTGTTGACAATAGTTAATTAACTTAGTAGAATTTGACTAAATTTGATTTATTATTTTAATTATTGTTGACAATATGAGTATTAATGCTTTACAGGCTATAAAACAAGACACTCTATCTGAGCATGTATTCCAGCAGATTAAAGAAGATATCATTACGGGTGTTATTCCGCAAGGGCAAAAGATAGGTGAAGCAGGCCTTGCTAAATCGTATGACATTAGTCGTGGCCCATTGCGAGAAGCCTTACACAAATTAGAATCTATTAATCTGGTGGATCGTCGTCCACACTCTGGCTCTCGAGTTATCACTCTGGACTTTGCCATGATGCAAGATGTGTATCAAATGCGCGAAGCAATGGAAGGGTTTGCAACAAGATTGGCTTGTATTGCTATGTCGCAGTCTGACATTGACAACCTTTATCGTTTATTGGAAAAACATGAGTCATCTATTAAGCAATCAGAGGGTAAGCGTTATTTACAACAAGAAGGTAGTTTGGATTTTCATTATTATATTTTTTCCAAATGTCAAAATCAATGGTTGATTGATTATTTAAACAATAAGTTGTATCAAGTATTAAGAATGTGTCGTCATCGCAGTAGTCAAATGCCATTTCGAGTAGAACCAGCACTACATGATCATTATGCTATTGTTGATGCTATTAATAATCGAGACCCTGAGTTAGCAGAAATATTAATGCGTAGACATATTAGTGGCGCATGGAAAATTGTAAAAAATTTATTAGACAAAGAAAAAATCGAGGAATAATATGAGTATGAGTGCAGGTAAAGCGTTTCGTAAAGCTGTAGAGGATAACAACCCATTACAAGTCGTAGGTGCAGTAAATGCCTACTCAGCCATCATGGCAGAAAAAGTTGGCCATAAAGCTATATACCTTTCAGGTGGTGGTGTGGCTGCTTGCTCAATGGGTGTTCCCGATCTTGGTATTACAACCATGAAAGATGTATTAGAAGATACTTATCGTATTACTGATGCAACTGAGTTGCCATTATTAGTTGATATCGATACAGGTTGGGGCGGTGCTTTTAATATCGCCAGGTGTGTTCGTGAGTTTACTCGTGCGGGTGCTGGCGCTGTTCATATTGAAGATCAGGTTATGCAAAAGCGATGTGGCCATCGTCCTAATAAAGCAATCATCAGTCAACAAGAAATGGTTGACCGTGTTAAATCGGCTGTAGATGCAAAGACTGATTCAGATTTTGTGATTATGGCACGAACAGACGCACTAGCAGTTGAAGGTATTGAGTCTGCTATTGAACGTGCAATAGCCTGTGTAGAAGCTGGCGCTGATATGATATTTCCAGAAGCTATTAATACATTAGAGCAGTATGATCAATTTGTTAAAGCGGTTAATGTACCTGTATTGGCCAACATCACAGAATTTGGAGCAACGCCTTTATTTACATCTGAAGAGCTTTCTTCTGTTGGTGTCAAATTACAACTCTATCCATTGAGTGCGTTTCGTGCGATGAGTAAAGCAGCACTTAATGTCTATGAGCATATTAAGGCAGATGGTCATCAGAAAGATGTTGTAGATACTATGCAGACACGTATGGAATTATATGACTTTCTTGGATACCATGAGTATGAACAAAAATTAGACCAACTATTTGCAAATGAGGATAAATCATAATGAGTGATATAAAACAAACAACGCCAGGTTTTAAGCCAAAAAAATCAGTAGCTCTTTCAGGTACAACAGCAGGAAATACCGCCGTTTGTACAGTTGGACGCACAGGTAATGACTTACATTATCGTGGTTACGATATTCTTGATTTTGCAGAAAAAGCTGAATTTGAAGAGATTGCACATCTTATTATTCATGGCACCTTGCCAACAATTTCACAGCTGAAATCTTATAAAGCTAAATTAAAAGGTATGCGTGGATTGCCATCTGCCGTCAAAACGATTTTAGAGAATATTCCAAAATCAGCACACCCGATGGATGTAATGCGAACAGGTTGTTCTGTTATGGGCACTTGCATGACAGAAAAAGACAACCATCCTGAAAAAGAAACACGTGCTGCTTTAGATCGTATTATGGCAAGTTTTGGTTCAATGCTAGTCTATTGGTACCACTTTAGCCATAATAATAAACGCATTGAGACAGAAACTGACGATGATTCAATTGGTGAACATTTCTTACACATGCTTCATGGTGAATCACCTTGCGAAGAATGGGTAAAAGCCATGCACATTTCTTTGATACTTTATGCAGAGCATGAGTTTAATGCTTCAACATTTGCAGGTCGTGTCATCGCAGGTACTGGATCAGATATCCACTCTTGTATTACAGGCGCTATTGGTGCATTACGCGGGCCAAAGCATGGTGGGGCAAATGAGGTCGCCTCTGAAATCCAAAAGCGCTATAAAGATGCTGATCAAGCTGAGGCAGATATTCGTGAACGCATGGCTCGTAAAGAAATTATTATTGGCTTTGGGCATCCTGTTTACACAGTGTCTGACCCACGTAACGAAGTGATTAAGCGTGTTGCAAAACAACTGTCTGAATCTAATAAAAATATGACTATGTTTGATGTTGCTGAGCGTATTGAAACAGTCATGATGGACGAAAAGAAAATGTTTCCAAATCTAGATTGGTTCTCGGCAGTTTCTTATGAGCAAATGGGTGTTCCAACAGCAATGTTTACACCACTATTTGTTATTGCACGAACCACAGGTTGGGGTGCTCATGTAATTGAGCAACGCCAAGATGGAAAAATTATTCGCCCATCGGCCAACTATATTGGCCCTGAGAATCTTGAATTTGTAGCTTTAGCTGATCGTGGTTAGTTAATAATTAGGAGCACTGAAGAAAAATAATAATGAATACCAATTACCGAAAAAACCTTGATGGAACAGATTTAGATTACTTCGACACATGTCAAGCAATTGAAGATATAACGCCGGGCGCTTATGCTAAGCTTCCTTATACTTCTCGCATTCTAGCTGAACAACTTGTTCGTCGCTGTCAACCAGAAATGCTTACAGATTCACTCAAACAACTGATCGAGAATAGGCAAGATTTAGACTTTCCTTGGTATCCAGCTCGTGTGGTGTGTCATGATATTTTAGGGCAAACAGCTTTAGTTGATTTAGCTGGCCTGCGCGATGCAATTGCAAATCAAGGTGGTGATCCTTCTAAAGTTAATCCGGTGGTTCCAACTCAGTTAATTGTTGATCATTCGCTGGCAGTAGAGTCGCCTGGTTTTGACCCAGATGCATTTGAGAAAAACCGTGCTATTGAAGATCGCCGAAATAAAGACCGTTTTGATTTTATTGAGTGGTGCAAAACTTCTTTTCAAAATGTTGATGTAATTCCTGCTGGTAACGGCATTATGCACCAGATTAATTTGGAAAAAATGTCGCCTGTTATTCAAGTTCGTGAAGGTATTGCATTTCCTGATACCTGTGTTGGCACTGATTCACACACACCACACATTGATGCATTAGGCGTTATGGCAATAGGCGTGGGCGGATTAGAAGCTGAAACTGTTATGCTGGGCTTGCCATCGATGATGCGCGTACCAGATATTATTGGTGTTGAGCTTACTGGTAGACGCCAGGAAGGTATTACTGCAACGGACGTGGTTTTAGCAATCACTGAGTTCTTGCGTAACCAAAAAGTAGTCTCAGCTTACCTTGAGTTTTTTGGTGAGGGTACTAAGAGTTTAACCATTGGAGATCGCGCAACAATTTCTAATATGACACCTGAATATGGCGCTTCAGCAGGCTTATTCTATATTGATGAGCAAACCATTGAGTACTTAAAGCTCACAGGTCGTGAGCCTGAACAAGTAGCTTTAGTTGAGCACTACGCTAAAGAAACAGGTCTTTGGGCAGACGATCTGGTTGATGTAAACTATGAGCGAGTTCTAACCTTTAATTTATCGTTAGTTGAGCGTAATCTGGCTGGCCCATCAAACCCCCATCGTCGTCTAGCAACTGCTGATCTTGTATCAAGCGGCATTGCAAAGGACATGGACAAAGCTAAAGCTGAAGAAGCTGAAGGTAGAATGCCTGATGGCGCGGTTATTATCGCTGCAATTACATCTTGTACAAATACTTCCAATCCACGCAACGTTGTTGCCGCTGGATTAGTGGCACGTAAAGCAAATGAGCTTGGCTTGATTCGTAAGCCTTGGGTTAAAACATCATTCGCACCGGGCTCAAAGGTCGCAGAACTTTACTTAAAAGAAGCTGGTCTATTAAGCGAACTTGAAGCGCTTGGTTTTGGTATTGTGGGCTTTGCATGTACTACTTGTAATGGAATGTCTGGTGCACTTGATCCTGTTATTCGAGATGAAATTATTGATCGTGATTTATACGCGACAGCAGTTCTATCTGGCAATCGTAACTTCGATGGCCGAATTCACCCTTACGCGAAACAGGCATTCCTAGCATCGCCGCCATTAGTAGTTGCTTATGCGATTGCAGGAACCATTCGTTTTGACATTGAGCAAGACAGCTTGGGTAATGATAAAGATGGCAACCCTATTACCTTAAAAGACATTTGGCCTACGGATGAAGAAATTGATGTCATCGTAAAAGCAAGTGTTAAACCTGAAATGTTCCATCAGATTTACAATCCAATGTTTGATCTTGGTGTTATACAAGAGGCAAAGAGCCCTTTATATGATTGGGATGATAGAAGTACTTACATTACACGTCCTCCCTATTGGGAAGGCGCACTAGCTGGTGAACGAACTATGAAAGGTATGCGTCCTCTTGCAGTGCTTGGCGACAATATCACAACAGATCATTTATCTCCATCAAATGCTATTATGCTAGAAAGTGCTGCCGGTGCTTATTTGCATAAAATGGGCTTACCAGAAGAAGACTTTAATTCCTATGCAACCCACCGTGGTGATCACTTAACAGCACAACGTGCAACTTTTGCAAATCCTAAGTTGTTAAACGAAATGTGTCGGGATGGTGTTGATGGTAAAACCGGAGAGATTAAACAAGGCTCTCTTGCTCGTGTTGAGCCAGAAGGTGAGCAAATGCGCATGTGGGAAGCAATCGAAACTTATATGGATCGTGCACAGCCATTGATCATTATTGCAGGTGCTGACTATGGACAGGGATCATCACGTGACTGGGCTGCTAAAGGTGTTCGACTCGCGGGTGTTGAAACAATTGTCGCAGAAGGGTTTGAACGTATTCATCGTACAAACTTAGTCGGCATGGGTATTCTTCCGCTTGAATTTATTAATAATGAAACACGCAAAACTTACAAGATCGATGGCACTGAAACATTTGATGTTGAAGGTGATATCGCACCAGGATCTGCATTAATAGTTAAGATGACGCGCACTAATGGCGAGACGAAAAACATCCCTGTTAAATGTCGCTTAGATACAGCGCAAGAGGCACATGTTTATTCTGCTGGTGGTGTATTACAACGATTCGCTCAAGACTTTTTAGAGGAAAACGCATAATGTCTTTTGCGCCTCAAATCAAAATTTCTGCAACGTATATGCGTGGTGGGACTAGTAAAGGGGTTTTCTTTAATCTTGAAGATCTACCTGAAACATGTAAAGTTGCTGGCCCTGCTCGCGATGCAATGTTACTTCGTGTTATTGGTAGCCCTGATCCATATGGTAAGCAAACTGATGGTATGGGTGGCGCAACTTCAAGCACCAGTAAAACAGTTATTTTATCGAAAAGCTTAAAAGATGATCATGATGTTGATTATCTCTTCGGTCAAGTGTCAATTAATAAGCCGTTTGTTGATTGGAGTGGTAACTGTGGTAATTTAACAGCTGCAGTTGGTTCTTTCGCAATCAGCAATGGATTGGTTGATGCTGATCGTGTTATACAAAATGGCATTACGACTGTTCGTATTTGGCAGGCTAATATCAATAAAACCATCATTGCTAAAGTTCCAATGACTAATGGTATGGTTCAAGAAACGGGTGATTTTGAATTAGATGGAGTAACTTTCCCAGCAGCAGAAGTCCAAGTTGAGTTCATAAGTCCTGTGGATGCTGGTGATGCCATGTTCCCGACTGGAAACTTGATAGATGATTTAGAAGTCCCAGGTGTTGGCACATTTAAGGTAACCATGATCAATGCAGGTATTCCAACGATTTTCTTAAATGCGGATTCGATTAATTACACGGGCACAGAATTGCAGTCTGATATTAATGGTAACGAAAAAGCACTCACAATGTTTGAAAGTATTCGTGCCTATGGCGCTATAAAAATGGGATTGATAAATAGCATTGAGCAAGCTGCGGGTCGTCAACATACGCCTAAAGTTGCTTTTGTCGGTAAAGCTAAAAGCTACATCTGTTCAAGTGGTAAAGAGATTAGTGCAAATGATATTGATCTTAATGTTCGAGCCTTATCAATGGGATTATTGCATCATGCAATGATGGGTACTGCTGCGGTAGCAATTGGAACTGCAGCAACCATTCCTGGAACACTAGTTAACCTTGCTGCAGGTGGTGGCAAACGTGAAAATGTTACTTTTGGACATCCATCTGGATCACTAAAAGTGGGCGCAGAAGCAATGCAAGATAATGGTGACTGGACTGTAAATAAGGTAGTTATGAGTCGTAGTGCAAGAGTTTTAATGGAGGGATCAGTTCATATTCCTGGAAATATTTTTGATCATGTGTAACTAACAATTAATAGATTTTAAAAAGAATTGAGGTATTAAATAATAGGAGATTTAAAATGAATTACCAACAAGAATTAGCTGCATCAAAAGACGATCCAGAAGGATTCTGGAGAAAAAAATCTGAAGCCCTTGAGTGGTTTAAAAAGCCAGAAAAAATATTAACACAAGATAAAGATGGTATTCATCATTGGTTTGCAGATGGTGAGATGAACACAGCTTACATGGCACTTGATTATCATGTTGAAAATGGCCGTGCTGATCAAGCAGCCTTGATCTACGACTCTCCAGTTACAAATACAAAAAAGACCTACACTTATCGTGAATTGCGTGATGAAGTTGCACTAATTGCTGGCATGCTAGCAGATCTAGGTGTTGAAAAAGGCGACCGTGTCATTGTATATATGCCAATGATTCCACAAGCTGCAATGGCTATGCTGGCTTGTGCTCGTATTGGCGCTATTCATTCAGTAGTATTTGGTGGTTTTGCCGCACCTGAATTAGCATTGCGTATTGACGATGCTAAGCCAAAGGTAATCTTAAGTGCTTCTTGTGGTATTGAAATAAAGCGTGTTATTGAATATAAGCCATTAATTGATAATGCTATTGAAATTGCTGAACACACTCCCAAAAATGTCGTTGTATTCCAACGCCCAGAAGCAACAGCTGAACTTTCACGAGATGGAGATCTAGATTGGCTGGAGACTGTCAGTAAGGCTCAACCTGCAGAATGTACCCCAGTTAAAGGGTCTGATTTGCTTTATATTTTGTACACATCTGGCACAACAGGAAAACCTAAAGGTGTGGTACGTGAAAACGGTGGCCATGCAGTTGCGATGAAATACAGTATGAGTGCTATTTATGACATGAAGCCAGGAGAAGTTTTTTGGTCTGCTTCTGATGTAGGCTGGGTAGTGGGGCATTCTTATATCGTGTATGCGCCTTTGTTACAAGGTTGTACTACAATATTTTTTGAAGGAAAGCCAATTATGACTCCTGATGCTGGCGCCTTTTGGAGGGTTATTTCTGAACATAAGGTTAAAGCATTATTTACTGCACCTACCGCTTTTAGAGCGATTAAAAAAGAAGATCCAAATGGTGACTTCATAAAGAAATATGATTTATCTTCTTTCGAGACTTTATTTGCTGCAGGTGAGCGATTAGATCCACCAACTTATGAATGGCTAAATGAACAGTTTAAACTGCCAATTATTGATAATTGGTGGCAAACAGAAACAGGCTGGCCAATTTCTTCTAATATGAGGGGTATTGAAAAAATGCCGATCAAACCAGGGTCATCAACTGTTCCTGTGCCGGGTTATGATATACATATTTTGGATGACAATGGTCAAGAGGTTGTAGCTAACAAACAAGGCAATATTGCTATCAAATTACCCTTGCCGCCAAGTTGTTTGACGACTATTTGGGGTGATATTAATCGATTTAAATCGAGTTATTTGGAAACTTTCCCAGGCTACTACACGAGTGGTGATGGCGGCTATATTGATGAAGATGGCTATTTATTTGTGATGGGACGAACTGATGACGTTATTAACGTTTCAGGACATCGACTATCAACTGGAGAAATGGAAGAGATCATTGCCACACATCCAGCTGTGGCTGAATGTGCAGTTATTGGAAGAAGTGATGAACTTAAGGGGCAAATGCCATTAGGGTTTGCTATCTTAAAATCAGGTGTTGATACAGATCACTTAGATATCAAAAAAGCATTAGTTCAACTAATGAGAGAGAAAATTGGAGCTGTAGCTTGTTATAAAGACACCGTTATTGTTGAACGCTTACCTAAAACACGTTCTGGAAAAATTTTGAGAAAAACCTTAAGACAATTAGTTGATGGCGAAGATTACGTCATACCGTCAACCATTGATGATCCTACTATTTTGGATGAAATTCAACAAGAGTTAAAATAACGTTAAATGCAAATAATTAATAAAAATTGGAGATACCAATGGATGTAAAAACTGCATTAGCAAAACGAAAATCAACAAGAGCTTTCTTAAATAAAGAAGTACCCATAACAACAGTAAATGCCATTTTAGAGCAAGCCAAAACAGCACCTTCTGGCGTTAACACGCAGCCTTGGAAAGTAGCTGTATTGTCAGGACAAAGTAAAAAAGACCTTGAGCAGAAGATGGAGTCTGAATTTAGAGCTGGTAATAAGGGAACAATGGATTATCAGTATTATCCAGAGCAATGGGAAGCAGAATATAAACAGAGGCGCAAAGCTTGCGGTTTATTAATGTACTCCACGCTGCAAATTAAGCGTGAAGATAAGCAAAGACAGCTTGACCAGTGGGCGGCTAATTATCGCGCCTTTGATGCTCCTATCATGTTGCTTTTCTTTATTGATAAAATAATGGAAAAAGGTTCGTATGTAGATTATGGTATGTTTTTGCAATCTATTATGTTATCTGCAGTTGAACATGGATTGGCCACCTGTCCTCAAGCAGCTTTAGCTGAGTATCCTGAAATTGTTAAAAAGGAATTAGGCTATGAAGATCAAGTTTTGATTTGTGGTATGGCGCTTGGCTATGAAGACACAACTAAAGATGTTAATAATTATAGAACTGGGCGTGAAGATCTAGATAAGCTAGTTCGTTATTTCTCATAAATATTACATGTAACATCTCTTTTTTACTTAGAAATCAATAAAAAATAACACTTGGGCGTTATTTTTATCGAAAAAAATATCCATTATTACAGTATATGTCTAAGCAATTTTTTGAATCAAAGTTGTCTAAGCGTGAATTGGCGCTTTTGAGTACCTTGTTAACAAAATTACTTAAAGAGTAATTCATATTATGAATTTTTGACTCATAGTCTAGCTACTAATCTTGCCAAAATACCTTGCTAGATAGCCTTCTAGAAAGATACATTAGAAAATACTGATAGTTATTGTGAAGTCGCTATTCTATGTATCATAAGTCTTGAAAATCAACAATTAGGGGAAAAATAAAATGAGTAAGAATAAAAAAGATCAAAACACAATTAGTCGTAGAGATATGCTAAAAACAAGTGCAGCTCTAGCAGCGGCACCGATGTTTTTCACAAAAGGTGCTTACGCAGGTGCGCATTCTAAGAACTTTACTAACAATCCAGGTAGTTCGTCTACAGTGACACTAGGTTTTAATGTACCACAAACTGGTGCATATGCTGATGAAGGTGCTGATGAATTACGCGCTTTTAAGTTAGCTGTTAAACACTTAAATGGTGAAGGCGATAGCGGTATGATGAATACTATGAAGCCTATGAATTTAACGGGTAACGGTATTTTAGGAAAGAAAGTTACTTATGTAACAGGTGATACTCAAACTAAATCAGATGCAGCACGTGCTTCTGCTAAACGTATGATTGAGAAAGATGGTGTTGTTATGATTTCTGGTGGTTCATCATCAGGTGTGGCAATTGCTGTTCAAAGTTTGGCACAAGAAGCTGGTGTTATCTTTATGGCTGGTCTAACTCACTCAAATGATACAACTGGTAAAGACAAGCGTCGTTACGGTTTCCGTCATTTCTTTAACGCTAAAATGACAGGCTCTGCATTAGGACCAGTATTGAAAGAAGAAATGGGTACTGAAAGAAACGCATACCATTTAACTTCTGACTACACTTGGGGTTGGACACAGGAAGAGTCAATTAAAGAAACAACTGAAGGTTTAGGCTGGAATACTACTGCAACTATTAGAACACCAGTAGGTGCAGGTGACTTTTCTCAATTTATCACGCCGATTTTAAACTCAGGTGCAGATACATTGATTCTTAACCATTATGGTAAAGATATGATCAACTCGTTAACTCAATCTGTACAGTTTGGTTTGCGTGACAAAATGGTTAACGGTAAACAGTTTGAAATTATCGTACCTTTATACTCTCGTCTAATGGCGCAGGGTGCTGGTAAGAACCTTCAAGGTATCTTAGGAACAACAAACTGGGATTGGCAGTTACAAGATGCTGGTTCTAAAGCATTTGTTAAGTCGTTTGGTACTGAATATGGTTTTCCACCTTCAATGGCGGCTCATACTTGTTACGTGCAAACGTTGCTTTATGCAAATGCATGTGAGAGTGCTGGTACATTCTACCCACCTGAAGTTATTAAGCAGCTAGAAGGCTTTAAATTTGATGGTATGGGTAACGGTGAAACTGAGTATCGCGCTGAAGATCATCAGTGTTTCAAAGATGTATTGGTTGTTCGTGGTAAGGCAAATCCAAACACTCAGTTTGACTTACTTGACATTGTTAAAGAAGTTCCACGTTCTGAGGTTGAGTACGATGCTTCAATTTTCGGTGGTGAATTAGGTCCGTACGTAGTTTAAATCATTAGATTTAAAAACTTAAATGCCAATTACAAGCTAGTAGTTGGCATTTTTTTTAAATTTACTATAATTAATAAGAGAAAAATATTATGGATGCTGTTTTAATACAATTACTTAATGGTCTAGACAAGGGCGCGGCTTATGCTTTAATTGCACTTGGTTTAACACTGGTGTTTGGTACACTTGGTGTGGTTAACTTCGCGCACGGTGCGTTATTTATGTTGGGTGCGTTTTGTGCGGTAACATTTCAAAAGATTTTAACCATCTCGGTTCAAGTCATTGATCCAAGTATTACCTTTTTTACTGCCTATAAGGAGCAACCATATTTAGAAACATGGTTTGGCGACACGGGGCTCGCCATTATAGATTACGCGGTGCCACTATCAATTTTTATGGCAATACCCGTTATGTTATTAATTGGACTAGCTATGGAAAGGGGCCTAATTAGGCACTTTTATAAACGTACACATGCAGAGCAAATATTAGTTACATTTGGTTTGGCTATTGTTATTCAAGAAGTGATCCGTCATTTCTTTGGTGCGAATCCAATCCCAATGCCGCCGCCTGATGTTGTCTCTAGTAGTGCAGCAATTGGTACTTGGCTTGGACTGAGTGATAATCTTATTTATCCTTGGTGGCGATTAATTTATCTAGTTTTTTCATTATTGGTTATTGGCTCTGTGTTTGCATTCCTTCAGCTAACTACGTTTGGTATGGTGGTTAGAGCGGGTATGTTTGATCGACAAATGGTTGGATTTTTGGGTATCAATGTGCAGCGAAAATTTACCATTGTTTTTGGCCTTGCATCGGTTGTTGCAGGACTCGCAGGTGTGATGTATGCGCCTATATTGCCGCCTGATTATCATATGGGAATGGACTTCTTAGTTCTCTCCTTTGTTGTGGTTGTTGTTGGTGGTATGGGCTCTTTGCCTGGTGCTGTTGCTGCAGGATTCTTATTAGGAATTTTGCAATCATTCGCATCTATGACAATTGTAAGTCAGTACTTACCGGGCATTGATCAAATTATTATTTATTTAGTAGCTGTGATTATTTTATTAACACGTCCTCGTGGGTTGATGGGACGTAAAGGTGTAATGGAGGATTAAATCATGGAATTTTTAAAAAAACGTAGCGATCTATTTATCATGACAGTGTTCTCTATTGCTGTATTTAGTATGCCTATATGGCTTGAACCTATTGGTGCAAGCTATCCAGATCTTCTGCAAAAGTTTGCTATATTTGGTATTTTTGCTATTGGTTATAATATTCTATTTGGATTAACAGGATATTTATCATTTGGCCATGCTATTTTTATTGGCGTGGGCTCTTATACAGCTGTATGGTCATTTAAGTTGTTAAGTATGAATGCGATTCCAGCTATTATTTTTGGAACGCTGTTTGCAGGTTTGATTGCTTTTTTGGTGGGTTATGTAAGTTTACGTAGATCAGGTATTTACTTTTCAATACTGACATTGGCTTTTGCGCAAATGTTTTATAATCTTGCTTATTCGGTTTTGTCACCAATTACTAATGGTGAAACTGGCCTAACAATTGCTGCTGATGATCCAAGGGTGCTTGATCGCTTGTTTAGTGATGTAGCTGCAGGAGGAGGACTGCCTTCTACTGAGGTATTTGGTATCTCTATGAGTGGGTATTCAGGGTTTTATTTCACCGCTGTGTTACTTATACTGGCATTTTTTATCTCTTTAAAGATATTTAATTCTCCATTTGGGTTAAAACTTAAAGCGATTAAATCTAACCAGCATAGAATGAAATATACGGGTTATAACACTCGACCATACTTAATTACTGCCTTTGTTATTTCTGGCATGTTTGCAGGATTAGCTGGCTCATTGATGGCAGTTACAGATCCATTGGCTGGTGCAGAAAGAATGCAATGGACTGCTTCTGGTGAAGTGGTTCTAATGACCATTCTAGGTGGAGTAGGTACTTTATACGGACCTTTACTTGGTGTTGGAATAATTAAATATTTAGAAAATATTTTTTCAGCTATCAATGAATCTGTGTTGCAAAGTTTTTTTACCTTTATGCCACAATGGTTGAATGATACGATGGTAGTGATTATTACTCCATTTGTCGGTGAAGGTTGGCATTTAACGCTAGGACTAATGTTTATGGTAGTTGTTATTTTC
>CALBNC010000115.1 GCA_937896195.1 uncultured Gammaproteobacteria bacterium | reverse complement strand
AAGTTAGCCTATTTGGGTAAGCTTCTTAAGTTTTGGTCCCGCCTTAAAACTAACAACCTTTCGAGCTGATATTTCTACGGATTCGCCTGTTTTTGGATTTCTACCAGGGCGTGCGGCTTTTTCTCTAATAACAAAATTACCAAAACTAGACAGCTTGACTTCTTCGCCCGTGGCTAAAGTGGCCTGAATCTGATCAAAGAAATCATTGGTTAATTGTAAGGCTTGTGCATGCGTCATTTCTAACTCACGTACAAGTTCATCGGCGATATTTTTTTTACTTAACGACATTATCTTAGTGTGGCTGAAAATTTATCTTTCATTAAAGCTAGCACTTCATCTACTTTTGTATTCACTTCATCGTCAGCCAAAGTTGCCTCTAACGATTGGTAAGTTAAGCTTAATGCAACACTCTTTTTTCCAGACTCAATGTGCTCACCAGAATATACATCAAATAGGCTAACACTGACAAAATGCGTTTGCTTTAACTCATTAATACTTTGAGTTAATGCGGCAACTGGCGTAGCTTGATCAACCACAAGTGCAATATCTCTTTGCGCTTGTTGATAAGATGAGAAAGACTCATATTTGGCAATCTTTCCAGCTAAGATTGCGTTTAAATCAACCTCATACAAATAACACTTAGGCAGTGATAATTCTTTTTGAACTGCTGGAGATAATGCGCCGATCCAACCAACTTGCTCACCATTTAGGCTAATTTTAGCACTCTGGCCTTTTTGTAAAGCGGGATGTTCTGCAGCTTCAAAATCAAATGTTGCAGATGTAAAACTTAACAATGATTCAAGATCAGCTTTTGCATCAAAGAAATCAAGTGGTTGAAGCTCACTTGACCACTGAGCATTAAATCGATTACCCGAAACAATACCAGCCAACTTGTTTGATTGCTCGTCAGCTTTCACACCATCAAAACACAAGCCAATTTCAAAGAATCGTGCATCTGTATGGCCACGTCTTTGATTAGACTCTACTGTTTGCAATAAGCCCGCCCAAAGTGAAGAGCGCATGGTGGACATGTCTGCTGAAATTGGATTTTTTAGCGTAATCTTTTTAGCCAATGGATTAATTAAATCTTGATACTTTTCAGAAATAAAACTATAGGTGATAACTTCTTGATAGCCACGACTAACCAAAGCTTGCATGACATCATATTTATCAATCTGCGCTTCTTTAATCACATTGATATTAGCATCTAATGATAATTTCTGAACAGGTAGTTTGTCATAGCCATATAGTCTTGCCAATTCTTCAATAAGGTCAGCAGGAATACGAATATCAAATCTAAAACTTGGTGGAATAATTGTCCATGAATTACTGGTTTTATCGCTAATCTCAAAATCAAGATTGATGAATTTCTCTTCAATCCAATTACTGTCTAATTCAAAACCTAATATTTTCTGAATTTTAGCTTGCGTAATAGTAATAGGCTCTAGCTTTGGCAAGGCTGACTCATCAACACTTTTTGTTATTTCACTTGCTTTACCGCCACAAATTTCTATAACCAATTGAGCGGCTCGATCAAGTGCTAGCTCAGTAATATTAAAATCTACACCACGTTCAAAACGAAGCGATGATTCTGTATGTAGGCCATAATTTCTTGCTTTCCCGGCAATTGAGACTGGCTCAAAAAATGCACTTTCTAGTAAGATATCTGTTGTTGTTGTTTGAGTAGAGCTGGCTTCTCCACCCATAACGCCTGCAATAGCGAGGACAGATTTTGCATCAGTAATTACCAATGTGTCATCTTTTAACTCAACGGTTGAATCGTTTAACAGGTCAACTGTTTCACCTAATTTAGCATTTCTAACTTGTATATCACCCTGAATCTTGGCTAAATCAAACGCATGCATAGGTTGACCTAACTCCATTAAAACATAGTTAGTCACGTCAACGACTGGCGAATGCGTAGACTGACCTGAGCGTTTTAATTTGTCAGCCATCCATTGTGGTGTTTGCACAGAGTTGTCAATACCTTTGATTGATCTTGTTAGATATTTAGGACAAGCGCTAGTATTACTGACACTGGTCGCAACACTTGATTTTCCCATAGCAGTTATTTCAATATCCGGCATAACGAATGCCATATTGTAGTTAGCACTCACTTCTCGGGCAACACCTAATACTGAAAAGCAATCACCACGATTAGGCGTAATATCAAGCTCAATAATATGATCGTCAAGATCTAGATATTCTCTAACATCTTGTCCAATTGTTGCCTCTACATCTAGCTCAGCAATACCTTCAGACGAATCACTAATGCCCAGTTCTGATTCAGAACAAATCATGCCAAATGATTCAACGCCACGAAGCTTAGCTTTTTTAATTTTAAAATCACCTGGTAGCTTTGCACCAACCAAAGCGGCCATGACTTTAAGACCTGTACGTACATTTTTAGCACCACAGATAATTTGGACAGTTTCAGCTTCACCAACATCAACTTGGCATAGGTTTAGCTTGTCTGCATCTGGATGTTTTTCACAAGATACAACATGCCCAACAACAACTTTACTAAAAGCTGGGGCGACAGTTTCAATGCCGTCCACTTCTAGGCCAGCCATTGTTAATTGTTCAGCCAATATCTCGTCTGTAACAACAGGTGAGATCCATTCACGTAACCATGATGTTGAAATATTCATATGTTTATTTAAATTGTTTTAGAAAACGTATATCGTTTTCAAAGAATAGTCTTAAGTCAGTAACGCCGTAACGCAACATTGCCAAACGCTCCACGCCCATGCCAAAAGCCAAGCCAGTAAACTCTTCTGAATCAATATCAACAGAATTAAGCACGTTTGGATGCACAACGCCACAGCCTAGCACTTCTAGCCAGCCTGTTTTCTTACAAACTCGACAACCTTCACCGCCACAAATTACACACTCAATATCTGCTTCAGCAGAAGGCTCGGTAAATGGAAAGTAAGAGGGGCGAAAACGCACTTGTAAATCTTCTTTTTCAAAGTATGCGCGCAAGAAGTCAATTAATAAGCCTTTTAGCTGTGCAAAATTTGCGTTTTTATCAACGATTAAGCCTTCAACCTGATGAAACATAGGTGTGTGCGTAATATCAGAATCACAGCGATATACACGCCCTGGTGCAATAACGCGAACAGGTGGCTTTTGCTTTTCAAGTGTGCGAATTTGCACAGGAGAAGTATGCGTTCTAAGAACGGTACTTTCATTGAAGTAAAAAGTATCATGCATAGCACGAGCAGGATGATGCTCTGGAATGTTTAGCGCTGTAAAGTTATGAAAATCATCTTCAATTTCAGGGCCCGTTGCCACTTCAAATCCATTTTTTGCAAATAATGATTGAATGCGTTTTAAGGTAATGGTAACCGGGTGTAATCCACCCATTTCGCTATGACGGCCTGGAAGAGAAACGTCGACTTGCTCTTCTAATAGGCGCTTTTCTAATTCGATCGTTTCTAAATGATTTTTTCTATCAGTAAGCCAGGTTTGTACATTTGTCTTAGCTTGATTAATTGCTTCACCCATTTTTGGACGCTCTTCTTTTGAGAGTGTTCCTAGGCTTTTCAATAAGGCAGTCAACTCGCCTTTTTTACCCAAAAAGATAACTCGAATCTCATCAAGTGCTTTTAAGTCTTGCGCATCAGCAATTGCTAATTTTGCTTTTTCAAGAATTGGTTTAATCATTTAGTTTTTAAGACATCTTTAAGAATGCATGATAATTTATATAGTTGCTTTTTACAAGTTATCATGGATTTTTAAAGATGTTTATTGTAGTTTGGTATAAAAAAAGCCATGATAAATCATGGCTTTAGTTTTAGCTATTTGGCTGCTTTAGCCGCTTTCGCTATTGCCTCTTTTGCTTGATCTGCAATCTTGGCGAATGCAGGTTTATCAAAAATTGCGATATCTGATAAAACTTTACGATCAATGACGATCTCTGCTTTATTTAAGCCATCAATCAATCTTGAGTAGCTTAAACCACAGTTACGTGCTTCTGCGTTAATACGGACAATCCAAAGTCTACGGAACTGACGACGCTTTTGACGACGATCGCGGTACGCGTATTGACCAGCCTTAATAACTGCTTGCTTAGCAACACGGTAGACTTTTGATCTAGCGCCGTAATAGCCTTTAGCTTTCTTTAAAATTTTCTTGTGTCTTGCGTGCGCTTGCACACCTCTTGATACTCTTGCCATTTTCTATACTCCCTTAACTATACGGTAACATTCTACGAACCATCGGTACATCTGCTTTTTCTACAGTGTCCGGTGAGCGTAAGCTACGTTTTCTAGAAGTACTCTTTTTGGTCAAGATATGACGCAAGTGAGAGTGTTTACACTTATAACCGCCACTCGCGGTTTTTTTGAAGCGCTTTGCAGCACCTCTATTGGTTTTTAACTTTGGCATAATTTTCTCCTTGTCCTTTGGACATATTTGTTATTCTTTTGAATAACTTTTTATAAATAAAGAAGGATCGAGGTACAAATTAAACAAGGCATTCAGTTGTAGACAGTACATCTAGGTACGGCAAAACTGAATAACGCTGTGTTATTTAGTACATCGCTACTTCTTTTTCGATTTGGGTGCCAGCATCATGCCTAGCTGACGACCCTCCATCTTTGCTTTTTGTTCTACATTAGCAAATTCTTCACAATCTTTTTCAATTCTGTCTAGCATTTCCATACCTAGCTCTCTGTGTTGCATCTCGCGACCACGGAACCAAATACTTACTTTAACCTTATCACCATTGTCTAAAAATTTAACCAAATTTCTAAATTTAATTTGGTAATCGCCCTCTTCTGTGCCTGGACGATATTTAATGGTTTTAACTTGGGTTTTCTTTTGTTTCTTTTTAGCTTCTTTCTGCTGTTGCTTTAATTCAAAAATATATTTACCAAAATCCATGATCTTGCAAACAGGTGGTACAGCGTTTGGAGATACTTCTACCAAATCTAAGCTAACCTCTTCTGCTCTCTGTTTTGCTTCACTGGTATCAACAATACCAACTTGTCCACCTTCTGCGTCAATTAATCGAACTTCTGAAACTTTAATATAGTCATTAACTCGGATTTTTATCTTATTTGGTTTTTTAATAATTATTCCTCTATTTCTTCTTTTTGTGTCATTTCTACAAATGCTTCAATTGACATAGAACCTAAGTCCTCGCCACCGCGCCTACGTACTGAAATTTCGTTATTTTCCATTTCACGTTGACCGACTACTAAAATATACGGATAACGTTGCATGGAATGCTCGCGTATTTTAAAGCCTATCTTCTCATTACGCAAGTCTGAAATCACTCTAAGTCCTTGTTTTTTTAAATTTTTGTTAACTTCTTTAACAAAATCAAGCTGTTTTTCAGAAATATTTATAATTACTGCTTGAATTGGCGCCAACCAAGAAGGGAACGCACCTTCATAATGTTCGATCAAAATTCCAACAAATCTCTCGATCGATCCAACAATGGCGCGATGCAACATAACCGGTGTTTGCTTTGAATTATCCTGAGCAATATAGTGCGCATCTAAGCGCTCTGGCATGGAGAAATCTACTTGTAACGTGCCACACTGCCATTCTCGGTCTAAACAATCCTTAAGTACAAATTCAATCTTAGGTCCGTAGAATGCACCTTCGCCTTCTTGCAAGTCCCACTTAATGCCTTTAGCATCTAGCGCTTGAGCAAGTGCTGCTTCGGCCTTATCCCAGACTTCGTCAGAACCCACACGATTTTCAGGGCGGGTTGAAAGCTTAATATCAACATTTTCAAAGCCGAAGTGCTTGTAAACATCAAAGGTTAAATCAATAAAATTAGATACTTCTGATTGAATTTGCTCAGGAGCACAAAAAATATGTCCATCGTCTTGTACAAAATTACGCACACGCATAATACCGTGCAACGTACCTGATGGCTCATTACGATGACAAGAGCCAAACTCTGCCAAACGCAATGGTAAATCACGGTAAGACTTAAGGCCTTGGTTAAAAATCTGAATATGCGCCGGACAATTCATCGGCTTGACTGCGTAATCACGATTTTCACTACTCGTGGTAAACATCGCATCGCCAAACTTATCCCAATGGCCTGATTTTTCCCAAAGTGTTCTGTCAATTAGCTGTGGCGTATGCACCTCTTTATAGTCATTATCTTTAAATACTGAGCGCATGTATTGCTCAACGATTTGATACAAAGTCCAGCCTTTCTCATGCCAAAACACCATGCCAGGCGCTTCTTCCTGCATATGAAATAAATCTTGAGTTTTTCCAATCTTACGATGATCGCGCTTTTCAGCTTCTTCTAATCTGTGTAAGTGTGCTTCAAGATCTTCTTTAGTTGCCCAAGCTGTGCCATAAACACGCTGTAGCATTTCATTTTTGCTATCACCACGCCAATAGGCGCCTGCAAGCTTCATCAGTTTAAAAGCTTTAAGTCTTGAAGTAGAGGGTACGTGCGGACCACGACATAAATCAATAAAATCGCCCTGCTTATACAAAGACAATGTTTGGTCAGCTGGGATTGATTCAATAATCTCTGCTTTATAATGTTCGCCTTTCGCCTTAAAGAACTCAATAGCCTCATCACGACTCATCTCAGAGCGCTCAATCTTAAGGCTTTGCTTGACCAGCTTTTTCATGTTCTTTTCAATCTTGGCTAAATCACCTTCTGAAAATCCATCTTTATAAGCGAAGTCGTAGAAAAAGCCATTATCAATCACCGGGCCAATGGTTACTTGAGCTTCAGGATAAAGCATCTGGGTAGCTTGCGCTAAAAGATGCGCAGTAGAATGGCGAATTACTTCAAGCCCTTCATCGTCTTTAGCAGTAATAATTGATACACTGGCATCAGATTCGATTAAATAAGAGGCGTCAACCATCTCGCCATTTACCTTGCCTGCAAGGGTTGCTTTCGCAAGGCCAGAACCGATAGACTTAGCAACTTCAAAAACGGTTAGTGCTTGATCAAAAGATTTTTCGCTACCGTCTGGCAGTGTAATAATTGGCATGATAAAAGTATCAAAATAAAAGGCTGTATTTTACCTTGATGCGGCCAGTATTTTAAGGGTTATTTAAGCCTTTCAACGTAATCAGTTTGGTATATTTCAATGTTTTATATCATTCAAAATACATCAACTAAGGCATCTTCAAAAAATCCAAAATTTTCGAGCTTTTATCAACTCTATTTTTAAGTAAGCCTTAAAAAGCTGTTAATTAGCTAAAATTCATACTAAAACAACAATAATCACACTAAAAACTCTTAAAACAAGGATTTTTAAGCAATAATTAATGATTATTTTAGATTTTTAGAAAAAAATCACCCTAAAAAGAGTGATTCTTAAAATTTACTATATTTTTAAAACTAATTAAGTGGCTTTTAGTTTTTTTACGCAACGTTTATCTGCTCAACCATCAACTGTAGCGATGTACTACCACGCCAGATGTTAATTGAGAGTTTATAAGCAACACTCACTTGTGTTGAATCCAGTGGGGCTTGGAAAAATGCAATGGCATCAAACACTTGATTGCTATTAATAGCTTTTAATCGGCATTTTAAGTGCTTTTCACCAACGATTCTTTGCTCAACAATTTCAAAATCACCAAAAAAGATAGGCTCCTCAAAGCTTTGCCCCCAAGGCCCTGCTTGTTGCAAAATTTGTGCATTGTCTAGTGAAATATCACGCGGCTCAAGTTGGCCGTCTGTTAATAATTCGACTTTAGGTATTTCGTTGTTAAGGTGAGCTTTAATTGCTTTGTTAAACTCTTGTTTAAAAGATGAAAATCCTTCTAGCTTTATGCTTAACCCTGCCGCCATAGCGTGACCACCAAATTTAAGAATTAAGCCTGGATTTTTTCGATCAACTAAATCAAGTAAGTCTTTAATATGTACATCGGGGATTGAGCGAATAGAGCCTTTTAAGAAATCTCCAGATTTAGCGAATACCGCCACTGGACAGTGATAATCCTCTTTAAGCTTACCCGCAACAATACCAACAATACCTTCATGCCAAGACGGATCAAATAGGCTTAGAGCAAATTTACCTTCAGACAGCTCTTGCATATCGACAATGGCTTGCGCCTCATCTTGAATACGCGCTTGCTCTTCTTTACGCTTTTGGTTAAATTCTTCTAGCTCTTTGGCATAGCGTCTAGCATCATTCATATCATCTGTTAGCAGGCATTTGATACCGCGGGAAATGTCACTCAGGCGCCCTGCTGCATTCAGTCGAGGCCCAACTGCAAATCCCAAATCACTGGCTTGCAAGGTTTCTGGGGGTCTATTGGCAATTTCTAACAGTGCCAAAATACCGGGTGAACATTGTTTTTCGCGAATACGCTTAATGCCTTGGTCAATCAGAATACGATTATTCTGATCAAGCTTCACCACATCAGCCACTGTTCCAAGTGCAACTAAATCAAGCACAGTGCGTAGATCTGGCGATGGGATATTATTATTAGTAAAATATTGAATTTTTTGTAAGTGGGTTCTAAGCGCTGAAAACAAATAAAAACAGACACCAACACCAGCTAGATTTTTACTTAAAAATTCACAACCCTTAAGATTTGGGTTAATAATGGCATCAGCTTCTGGCAGTGAGTCACTAGGCAGATGATGATCGGTGATAATGACATTAATACCTGATTCTTTAGCCAGCTTGGTGCCATCAAAACTTGAAACGCCGTTATCAACCGTAATGATTAAATCAGGCTGTTTTTCTTTGATGGCCAGTTGAACAATTTCTGGCGAAAGCCCATAACCATGTTCAAAGCGATTTGGTACTAAAAAATCTACATATTTAGCACCCATCATACGCAAAGATTTAACCGCAACGACTGAGGCAGTTGCGCCGTCACAATCAAAATCGCCAATGATTAAAACACGTCTTTGCTCTAATAAAGCTTGCTCTAATAAAGCTAGGGCTCGATCTAGTTGATCAAAATTTGGCGTGAGTAAATTTGATAAGCCTAATGATAATTGAGATTCGCTAACGCTGCGAGCGGCATAAATTTTTTTTAAAAAATTGGGAATATCATCCGAATAGCTGGCAAGTAAGGCTTGGTCGATCTCTCTAGTTAGCATTACTCACCAGGCGAACATAGGCATCAAATGATTTGTCTGAACCTTGACTGCCGCCATAATAAAACGGCACGTCAATGGCGATATTAGTGCTTAATTCATCAGAACTCCAGTAAGACTTAAGCTGAGTATTTGGGAAAAATTTTTGATTAATTAATAAATCATTATCACCATATACCAAGAGTGTTTTAAGCTCAGCTTGTGTTGGCAATCGCCAATTTGACTGCTGACAAAGCTTGATATCTTTCAGTGCTTTGACATATGCCTGAGTATTGCAAGATTCAGACCAATGACAATTATGCGAATAATCGCCATTTTGGACGCCGCTTTGAGTGTTAAACCAAGTATAGGTATTTTGGGCGTTTTGCAAACCCTGGGTGGCCAACTTAACCTCCCAAACTAATTTTGATCGATCGTCTAATACACAGCTTTGCTCTAAAGAGGTATTTTTCAATATGGTGCCTCGATCAGATACTTTAAAAAGCTGGGCGTTTGCGGCACTTGTTATTGAGGTTAGGACTAAAAATATAAGGCTAAGTTTCATGATTGATTAGTTGTGTGATTCTTTTGGCACTTTCTGGCGCCATGTTAATACCATTGCGAAAATGACCGGTATTTAAAAAAACGTTATCAAACTTGGCATGTTTACCGAGCATGACTTTGGCAGATTTACTTGCCGGCCTAAAACCTGACCAATGATGCTCCACCTGAGCATTGGCAAGTGAGCTAAATCTTTGGCTAGCAAACTCATGCAATGCTTTGCGTGTTTGATCATCTGTTGATCGATCAAAGCCAACATTTTGCATGGTTGATCCTACCAGGATACGCCCATCTTGACGAGGAATAATATATCGTCCTTGATCCAGAACAATATTCTCAACTGTATCTGGTTTAGATTTGAGCACAATCATCTGGCCTTTCATGGGAAATATTTCTTCTTTTAAATCTAGCCACTGAGAACTCCAAGCGCCTGAACAAGCTAAAACACAATCTGCCAAATAGGTTTTATTACTACTCACCACACCTAATGCTTTATCGTTTTTAATTAATAATTTTTCAATCTTGACATGCTCAATAATCTTAACGCCTTTATTGACAATGTCGGCTTTGAGCGCCTTAAGCAAGCGTGGATTGCGCACTTGAGCAATCTCACTAAATAGAGCACCTTGCTGATGAGACTGGTAATTTAAGTTATAACGCTTCATCCATGCTATTGCCTCATCTGAGTCATACTCATCCATCATTAATAATCCAGACTTCAAATACTGAGGATCAAGCCCAGTATCTTCTAGTATTTGAGCACATAATTGCTCATATACAACTTGAGAGGCTAGACTCAATTCATTGGTCAAGTCGTCGTATTTCCAAGGATAAAGTGGGGAAATAATACCGCCGCCCGCCCAAGAAGACTCTTGAGCGCAGGCTTGTTGGTCGATCAAGGTGACTTTTACGCCAGATAACGCAAGATAACGAGCACTCATCATGCCAATTGCACCGCCACCAATGATTAAACAATCACTCATGGCTTAGCCTTGTCTTGTTTAAAGTCAACCAATAATAGCAATATAACGCCTAAAGTAATAGCCGTATCGGCCACATTAAATACTGGCCAATAAAAGTCTTGATAATGAAGATTGATAAAATCGATCACAAATCCAAAGACTGCTCGGTCGATTAAATTACCGATGGCACCTGATAAAATCAAACTAAGTGCTATGAGCTTGTAAGGCTGATTTGTGCTGGTTTTGCTCATCCATAGGATGATCGCAATACTGGCTATTGCAGAGATACTTACCAAGAAGTATTGCTGCCAGCCATCTTCATCAGCCAAAAAACTAAATGCAGCACCATAATTATGCACATGGGTTAAACTGAAAAAACTCGTTATTTCAATTGATTCATAAAGCTCTAGAGAGCCGAGCACCATCATTTTGGTAAGCTGATCTGCTATCACCAATATTAAAGATAGGAAGTAATACTTGTATTGGATCATGCTTTATTGGGGTTGTATTTAATAATGGTAACAATCGGCACCACAAATCCAATAATAATAACCACCCAAAGTAAGCTACCTAATTCTGTGTAATTCTGCGCCGTTGTAATCACCCCATCAGTTACCACTTCTCGACTCACCACAAATACTTGGTTTAAGTATTTGGTAAACAAGCCACCAGCACTCAGTGCAATATTCATCAAACTTGCCATCAATGCAAACCAAGTGCCTTTTTTACCTTCGGGTGCATAAATAGCCACCAGGGTCAGCATTAGCACTTGGGCGATATAATCAAACGGAGAGGCTATAGCAGTGTCAACCAAAGCCACGGTTCGTGCATCAAAGCCTAACAGAGTATGAATATCGTAATACATAGCCACAATTGGCATTGATAGCAATGTGCCAATAATGGTTAAGAAGATGAGCACTTCGGCAATATCTCGCTTAATAATAAATTTGGCAGAAAACCACATACCTGCTAAAGCAATACCACCGCCAATGGCTGATAACTTGGCAAAGAAGGATTCGTCAAAGCCCAATACGTCAATCTCCCACCAGCTTAAACCCGCACCAACCGATGGCATGGCTCGATAAACAAAGATGATAATCATCGCCATTTTAATATGACGAATGGTGCTTGCATCCAAGTCGTTAATAAGACCAGACAACAAATACAATACTACTGATATTGAAATAACAAAAATAATTTCTTGTGAATAAGCTACGTCGTTGTAGCCCATCAGAACAATAAACACCGCAAAGATCAAGCCACCAAAGAGCACTTGCTTATTAATTGGAGAAATGGGCACAGGATTAAGCTTCACTAAGCTCACGCCTAAAATAGATAACAACGGTACAAATAAAGAAATCTGGAAAACTATTTCTCGATGATCATGAAATACGTCTGCCAATTCTCCACCAATCCAGCCCGTAATAAAGATTGCAAAGCCTAAAGATAAGCGTGCTAAAACTTGAATGGTGGCCAACTCTTGATTAATCTTTTCTTGAGGCTGATTTTTATCAATCACCTCAGTGGTCATGGTATCTGCTACAACATCTTGCATGACAAAGCCAGTCACCGCAATCACGCTGGCAAAAATATAGACAGCTTTTTTAGAGAAATCCTCGACAATTGCGTAGTCACCCACCACGGCAATCATCATTAATGAGCTGATTGTAATCAACACCGCACCTATATAAACATAGGATTTTCGATTAGATCCAAAAATATTAACACTGTCAACCAATGAGCCAAAAATCATTTTAACCGTCCACGGCACACCTAGCCATACAGCCAACTCTGCCAAATCAGAAGCTGACATATCGAGCGTGTCTTTGACCCAAAAGTTCTCAGCAATAGCTGTAAAAACACCACTACCATATGAAAAATAAATCAACAGTAAAGGGATGTATCTAAGTCTAAATGCACGAATTGGAGTTAAGAAGATATCTAACATTGACATTTAATAATTACAAGAACAGGTCGTTATTATAGGTGCTGTGTAGGTTATAATTTGTTTTTTATTAATGACATATGGGAGATTTTATGGGTTTCATGACTGGAAAAAAAGCATTGATTGTTGGTGTTGCTTCTAATCGCTCTATTGCTTGGGGTATTGCTGAAGCAATGGCTAAACAAGGGTGTGAGATTGCGCTAACTTATCAAAACGAAAAATTAAAAAAACGCGTTGATAAATGTGCCGAAGTATGTAACTCCAATATTGTTATTGAATGTGATGTCGCAACAGATGAAAGCATTGAGCAAACTTTTACAGAGCTTAAAAAACACTGGGACAATTTTGACATTATCGTTCACTCAGTTGCTTTTGCACCTCGTGAAGCACTTAATGGAAATTATGTTGAAGTGACTACTCGTGAAAATTTTGCAGCAGCGCATGACATTAGTTCATACAGTTTTACCGCACTTGCTAAATACGCTTCATCTATGCTAAATGATAATGGTGCGCTATTAACTGTTAGCTATTTAGGTGCCATTCGTGCCATCCCTAACTACAACGTCATGGGTGTTGCCAAGGCATCACTTGAAGCAAATGTGCGTTATATGGCAGCTGCACTCGGCCCTGAACGTGGTATTCGTGTTAATGCTGTATCTGCTGGCCCGATTAAGACATTGGCTGCCTCTGGTATTAAAGACTTTGGTAAGTTACTTGACTATGCAGCTAGCTCTTCAGCTCTTAAGCGTAACGTAACAACTGAAGAAGTAGGTAATGCATCTGCTTTCTTATGCTCTGATCTAGCTTCTGGTATTACAGGTGAAGTAACCTACATTGATTCTGGTTATAACTTTTATGACAAAGGTCCAGAATAATTAATTTATTCTAAATCAAAAAAAAGCCTTGATATTTCAAGGCTTTTTTTTACTATTATTTATATTGACTCTTAACTTGACTTAAGATGCTTTGCATATCTTCATTCCAGCGAAATATAGTCATTCTGTCTTTATTCGTTTTAACCAAAGGTAATAAAGCGATTGGCGGCGTAGCAATAAGCAAACTATGTGTGCCTTCCTCCATAACTGTAATCTTTAAAGGAAAAAAGGGTGTCATTTCAGGATATTTTTTACTCATTAACTTCATTTCATCATATTTTCCAAAAAATAAGATACGATATTTGTCTGATTTATAATGACGCTCATTCATTGCAAAATCACATCTCTGAAGATAAGCCGCCTTGTAATTGTGTGCCTTAATAGTTTTATCAAGCGCTAACCAAGAATATGAAAATTTAGCGTTAACCCGTTCGATCAGTAGTTGATCATGACCAGCAAAAACACTTGATGATAAAATCAATCCACATAATGCTAAAACCTTAACTACCATACCGCCTCCTCAACCATTTCTTTCATATTATCAATTAATGTTTTAGCCTCACTAGAAATTTGTTCGTTGTTAAATCGCTCTATTGCATGCATATAATTCTCAAGATAGATACGCACCTTGCCATCCTCACCCTCAATGACAGTAGCCCGACAAGGTAGAATAACGCCCAATCTAGGATCAAGCTTTAAGAAATTTTTCATATTTTTAAAATTACAAAAACGAATGACCACTTGTTTTTGATCTTCTTTCGCTGCCTCTTCAAAACCTTCAAATAAAGTTCTAGATGGATAAACCCTGAAGTTGTAAGCCGCTGCAGAGTCGCGTAGCCTGTCAGTGGTTGTAGCCAGATCATGCCCACTCTCGTAAATAAACACTAAAGGCTCATCTGCAATTTCTGAAATATGATGGGTGCTGACAGGTTTTTGATGTGATCGAATATAAGCAACCAAGTCATTTGCCATTTTATCGGTAAAGTTAAACTCTTTTTCAAACGACATCATTTCAGTATCTTTAATACCTTTCATGATAATGCGCTTGATCATTTGATCTTCGGCCGCGGCCAAAAATCCTGAATTTGATAATGCAGGCGGAGAAACTTCACGATCTTTTTGCCATGAAAAGTTTTTACCCGTTCCTTCCCCACCTTGAAGTTCGGTGCCATGACATCTTAGACAATATTGCTCATAAGTATATTTTCCCGAATCAATATCACCAACAATTGGTTCAGAGGTATATATGGGCGCTTTTACACCTGCGCGTAAAAAGCGAATCAGCTTTGCAGTTTGAGCCTCTGATAAATTAAAACCCGGCATAATTCTGCCAGGACGCCCATGTCTAATTGTTTTCTTTAAATAACCATCAGAATGATTGGCAATAGTTGAACGATAAAGTGGGAGGCCGATAGAGCCATGCTGAGAAAATCCATGGCATTTTTCACAGTTTTCAGAATATATCTCTTGACCACCTGAAAAGCTTAACAAGGGTACAAATAATGCAATTAATATTAATTTAGACTTCACACGGATTCCTATTTTATTTATCTAATTTATATAGGAGTATTTTAAAAGAATGCGTAGCTAAAAAAATTGATCTACATCAAGAAATAACTAAGCTTATTTAGTCAGATTAATCGTCATTGGATTAGCAGGATCTTTTGTCCATTGATGTAATGAACCATCGTAAACTTGGACGTTTTGATTGCCATATATTTCATGCAAAGCCACCCAAACAGAAGAGCATTCATACGCACTATTACAATACAGAATAACGCCAGCATCTAAATCAATATTAAGCGCATTGAAACGTGCTTTTATTTGCTGCTTAGTTGGAAAAACCATTACACCTTTCACGGGATGTAAAAACTTATAAGGAAAAACTTTAGAGCTGGGAATGTGGCCCAAATCATACACATAGCTTCGACTGTCTAACCCCACATGAAAACGCAAACTTCTAGTATCCACCAATTGAACGCCAGGATCAAGTATGGCTAATTTCACTTCTTGAATGGTGGCCAATATTTCATCATTAACGCCATTCATTTGAGTTAACCGGCCTAAACTAGCAGTTGAAGCATTCGTTGTTAAATCCTCCATACTAGCGGTCCAGGCTGCATTACCACCATTTAGTAGTGCTACTTGCTGAAAATTGTAATACTTCATTTGCCAGAATAATCGTGCCGCACCTGCCACATCCCCTGGTGTTTGCCCTTGATGGGTAATCACAACAACAGAATCATTAGACACACCATGAGCCGACATAAAGCTCTCGAATTGCGCCTGATCAGGTCTCATTCGAGTTAATTCAACGCCGTCAATCGTGCGACTTACCCTAACTTTTTTAGTGTCAACAAGTTTTGCGCCAAGAATATGACCCTGTTCAGAAAAACTTTTAAGATCTTTTCGTACATCTAAAAGTACGACGCCATCAAGGTTTACGCTTAACCAATCAGTATCAATTACCGATGAAGGAACAACCAATGAATAAACAGGAAATGAAAGGACAACAAAAGAGCATATGATTGCTTGTAAAAATCTCTGCACCATGACAATTTCTTAATATAAAAACAATATGAGGGTTAGTATAGCAAACAACCAACCTTCTATAACATTAAAACTTATAGCTTAGATTTAAATACCTTAATTTCTGCTTGGGCGCGTAATGTTTGTAAGATGTTAACAAAAACCTCATTAGATTCAAAACCTAGTAACACCTTCTCAAGATTCGCTTTTGAGGCTTTAGACTTAGAAATCTTTACACCAGTTAAATTAATAACAAGCGCATTTCTTCTATCTAAACTCTGGGCACTAAAGACTGGATCGGTTTTTGGTTTTGGCAATGCAAAAACCTTGTTCACAATTGAAATATCAGCTTTAGTAGTATCACGCTTGACCCAGCCAATAGCTTCCCACTTAAGTGAGTTTTTACTCATTAGCTGATCTACAGACTTCAGATCTCCAACTTTAGAAGAAGTGGCAATTTGAGTGGCAATGTTATCAACAAAAGTTTTAGCTAAAAGACGCGTTAAATGAGTATTAATCTCACCCTTAACCTCTTTAAATGTTTTTTGACGCTGAGGTAATTTTTGTTTTAAATGTATCACAACAAAACGATTTTTATCTAACTCTAAAACTTCTGAATTTTCACCCTTGTTAAGTACAACATCGCTAAATGCTGCTTCAACAATTTTAGCATCGAGCTTAGTGCTATCTCTATCAAAGAAATCACTCGTGTTTATTTTAAGTGACATTTGGCTAGATACCTCCTCTAGGTTGGCTTCATAAGCAAGATTAGCCAATTGCTCTCTTAAGTTGTATAGGTCTTTCTGTGCTTGAGATTCTGTATAAAGCTGTGTTAACTCTGATTTAACACTATCAAAAGACTTAACAGTGCCGGCCTGAATTTTATTTAATTTAATAATATGGTACCCGAACTCAGATTTAACCAAGCCACTTAGATCGCCTTCTTGCATAGAAAATGCACTCTCTTCAAAAGTACTCACCATCACACCACGGCCAAACAAGCCCAAATCACCACCTGTATCTTTTGAGCCTGTATCCTGAGAATATTGCGCTGCTAATTTTGAAAAATCACCACCTTTGTTAAGTAAGTCTAGCACCTTGTTGGCATTTTCTTGTGTTGTTAATAGTATGTGCTGAGCTTGACGCTCTTCTTCAGTTGTAAAGCGTGCCTGTTCATCTTCGTAAAAACTAAGCAGTTCATTATTTGTAACTTCAATGGTCTTTGCTACTTCAGCTAAAGAAAGCTCTACAAATTCAATTTTGGTTTGTTCTGGTGTAAAGAATGACTCTTTTTGATTGTTGTAATAATCTTCAACACTCTTTTCATCAACATTAACTTTAGATGTGTAATCATCAGCACTTAGTTTAATATATGAAAATTCACGCTGCTGGTCATTAAGGTTTTGCAATTTTTCCAGTTGCGAAGGCAGCATAAAAGCCGAGTCTAGTAAATTATATTTAATTTGATTTTGCGTTAGCTCTTTTGATCTTACAGACTCGTATTCAGAAGGTGTATAACCATTTAGCCTTAATAGATTTTTATACTTTTCCAATGAAAATCGACCTTCATCTTGGAATAAATCATTAGTTTGGATGATAGCATTTAACTCAGAAACACTTGTAGCGTGAGACATACTTTCAGCTAACTGATCCAATAAACGTCTATCAATCATCTGATTAACAATTGACTGCTTTAAAACAGTGTCAAAATCTGTATTGTATTTCTCAGCTAAGTTTTTTTGTAGACGTCTTTTCTGTGGATTAAATTCAGCTAAAAACTCTTCTTTTGAGATTTCATCATCATCAATTGAAGCGACGACAACATTAGATGCGCCAGTGAAATATTCATTAACGCCGAATAAAGCAAAAGGAACAGTGATTAAACCGACAATTAAATAGGCTACCCAGCCTTTGGTTTTGTTTTTAATAGAACTAAGCATAATAATAAGGGGGTGGATTGATGCTTGTTTAACAAGCGTCAAAATTTAAATAATGAAAAACAAAGATTATAAACGAAAAAGTTTATAAAAAAAAAGGGTGTTTTTAGATTATTTAAATTTGATTTGAATTCGGGAGCCAATACTTGAAAAAGTAATGGCGGAGCGGACGGGATTCGAACCCGCGACGTCCTGCGTGACAGGCAGGCACTCTAACCAGCTGAGCTACCACTCCGAAATGTTTTTTTGGTGGGCGATACAAGACTTGAACTTGTGACATTCGCCTTGTAAGGGCGACGCTCTACCAACTGAGCTAATCGCCCAAAAAAACATATGCCCAACACTTAAGATTAAGCACCGGGCATATTATACTGAAAAAATCTTAAGAGTTAACTGATTCTTTAAGTAATTTACCTGCTTTAAATGCAGGCACTTTAGATGCTTTGATTTGAATCGCTGCGCCTGTTTGTGGGTTACGGCCAGTGCGTGCTGCACGGTCTCTTACTAAGAAACTACCAAAACCTGTAATTGCTACGCTATCACCTGATGATAATGCTGAAGTGATTGCACCTGTTGTTGCGTCTAATGCGCGAGCTGCATCAGCTTTTGTTAAACCTGAAGTCTCCGCAATTGCTGCTACTAAATCTGACTTATTCATTACTCTATTCTCCTATTTCGTAAATCATATTTCAATATTGAAATTTGTTAAGCTTTTGTAAAACTGCTTTTGGATGAATTATCCATTAAATACCCATACTGTCAACGGATTTTTAAAAAAAAATTGAAAACTTTATGGTTTGGTTTTTGCTGATATTTTAAGCTGTTGAATTAACGGTAAAAAACGCTCTTTCCAAATCTGTGGCGTTAGCTGTCCAATGCGCTTGTCACGAATAATTCCCTGACTGTCGACAACAAAAGTTTCAGGTGTTGCGTAAACACCAAGCTCTAATCCTAGCTTTCCCTGTTCGTCAAAAATAATTTGGTCATAAGGGTTTCCCAACCTATCTAAGAAAACTTGACCTTCTTTATGTGTATCTTTGTAATTAACACCAATCATATGTACAGATTTAGATTGAGCAATATCCATCAACATTTGGTGTTCAGCTCGACAGGTCACACACCATGAAGCCCAAACATTAACCAACGTAATTTTGCCTGTTAATTGGGATTGAGTGGAGTATTTCTCACCTGAGTTAAAATCCTCTACGATCAGATCTGGAAAGGCTTTTCCAATTAAAGGTGAAGGTAATTTTTTGGTATCACGTCCGAGTCCATCATACAAAAACCAAGCAAGGACAATAAAGATGGCTAGTGGTAGAAATTTACCCATAACTACTTTTTACTTTTCTCTAATGCATCAGCCACTTCTGGCGGCATGTAGTTTTCATCATGCTTCGCTAAAACCTCGGTTGCTATAAAGGTTTCACCTACTAATGAGCCTGTTGTAATAATACCCTGACCTTCTCTAAATAAATCTGGCAAGATGCCTGTATATTCGATTGTAAATTTATTTTTATTATCTGTCACATCAAAACTAACCAGCATATCTTTGCGGACCACACTGCCTTTAGCAACCAGGCCGCCTAAGCGAAAATTCTTGCCAATTGGTGCTTTTCCTTCGGCCACTTCAGTAGGTGAATAAAAATAATTTGTATTACTACCTAATGCTTGAAGCAATAAAGTGATAGCTAACACAGCGCCTGATAACAGTAAAGCCACTAACACCATTCTATTTTGTCTTTTAGTCATACTATAAATCCCTTAAATATTTAGAACGTAATTGTTTGATCGTATCACGATGAATACTCTTAGTTCTTATAAAAAGATGTGCAATCGTAATAAAAGTAAGTCCGTATGAAAACCAAATATAACTGGCATATTTGTCAAAGGCTAATAGCGTGAATATTTCCATTATTTCTCACCTTTCATTATTAATGTCTTTACCCAGGTTGAATTTTGTTCTCTGATTAAAATTTCGTCTCGCGATCGCATTAACACTAAAGCACCATACAAAAATTTAAAGGCAAAACTAATAAGCATCAATGCAATAAACATATCTATTTGCATTGATACTTTATTAACACCAATGGAGGCGCCTTGATGTAGGCTATTCCACCATTCAACTGAATAATAAATAATAGGAATATTAACCAAACCTACAATCGCTAAAACAGAGCTGGCTTTAGAGGCGGTTTTTGGGTTATCAAAGGCACTATTAAGAGAGATATAAGCTAAGTATAAAAACAACAAAATAAGCTCTGAAGTTAAACGCGCATCCCAAACCCACCAAGTGCCCCACATAGGCTTACCCCATACAGAACCTGTTACCAGTGCTAAAAATGTAAAAGCAGCGCCAATCGGAGCAGAAACCTTAGCCACAATATTAGCTAGTTTAATTTGCCAAATAAGACCAATAGCGCCAGCAATCGCCATCACGATATAAATAAATAAACTCATCCATGCAGCAGGTACATGTACATACATTATACGAACACTTTCACCTTGTTGGTAATCTGCAGGAGAAGCGATCAAAGCCCAATATAAACCGATCAACGTTAAGCCGATAAAAAGATACAAAAACCAAGGAATAATCTTGGCGCTAGTTTGATAGAAATTTTTAGGGGAGGCAAATGCCTGAATCCATTTCCACATAATAAATAATAATTAAAATTTGAGAATTATTTTAAGGATTTTTTAGCTACATTGTTGCGTAAATAAGTCGGTAATGGCAAATTACCATCCAACGATCCGCCACTTTTAATGTGTGCCAATGCTAAATCAATTAAATTTTCTGCTTTGGGATAAAAATCAGCATGACAAGTATCTACCCCCGTTGCATCCGTTAACTCTTGCTCATAAGCGCCCCAACCAGTGCCTACGCCAATATGGTCAGAATCAAGCTGTGGCAACTCATTAGGCTTACTTAGTGTTTCATTGGTAAAGACACCTTGATTATAAAGCCCCCAATAAACCTCGTTCATGCGAGCATCAAGTACCACAGCGACTTTGTTAACTTGGTATTTTTTGCTGGCGCCATAACCAACCAGCTCGAGAGTAGAAATTCCTAAAGTAGGAATATCAAAAGCTAAAGACATTCCCTGCACTACGCTCACACACATTCGAACCCCGGTAAATGCCCCTGGGCCTTTCGTATAAACAATTAAATCAATGTCAGAAACATTCAACCCCGTTTCATCAAGCACTTCATCACACAAAGGCAAGATTAAGCCTGAGCTTTTAGGCACATCTTTTAAATATCGTGATGTTTTATTTGATTGACTATACAAACTAACCGAACAAACTTCCGTACAAGTATCAATAGCAAGAATATTTTTCATAAGCTTATTTTACAATCTTTTTATACTTATTGTATAAGTGCAAAATCAAATCTCTTCGCTTGGCCAATCTTTGCGGATGTTTAACTGGATGATAATAACCCGGCCCTTTCACTAAAGCCACTAATGTTGCTATCTCTTCTGGGCTTAATAATGCTATTTTTTTATTAAAATAAAATTGCGCTGCATCACCAAACCCATAGACTGGCTGAGACCCCTTTTGCCCTAGATAAACACTATTCATATAGCGATTAAGAATAAACTCCTTATCGAAAGACGCTTCTAGCAACAGCGACATTAAACCCTCTTTGATCTTACGCACAATAGTTTGCTCCCTGGTTAATAGAGAATTTTTAATCAACTGTTGAGTTAGTGTACTGGCGCCTCGAAGTGGCTTGCCATGCATCCAGTAATTTCGTAAAACTCTGATAATTTCTTTAAAATCTACGCCTGAATGTTGAAAGAATGACTGATCTTCTGTTAATAAAAGCATATTAATTGCCACTTTAGATTGCTGTTCGTAACTAATTTTTTCAACCTTATTAAAGTTATAAAAATGATCATTAACCAAGGTATTAAGATACAACAAATACCCAGAAAATAAAAATCCTCCTATGAGAATCAAATACTTAATCCATCGACTAAAATTGAAATTATTAAACAATTGCATTATTATTTTTTAATATATTAATTGAATTTTAACAAAATCTCTTGAATATAGTCACTTTACAAGTATTAATAAAAAGTAGACTTAATAATTGTGAAAAACACCCAAGTAGTATAAAATACGTGGTTCCCTTGCTTGATCACATGGTGTGGCAGGCTATTTTAATAACCATAAGGAGATACAACTCATGAGACATTATGAGATTACACTTATTGTGCACCCTGACCAATCGGCTCAGGTAAGTACAATGATGGATAACTACAAAGAAATCATCACAACAGGTGGTGGACAAATTCATAGAGAAGAAGACTGGGGCCGTAAGCACCTAGCTTACCCAATCAACAAAATTTATAAAGCGCATTACTTATCAATGAATATTGAATGTGATCAAGATACGCTTGATAAGCTTAACTATAACTTCCGTTTTAACGATGCAATCCTTAGAAACTTAATCCTTTCTGAAGATAAAGCGATCACTGAGCCTTCAATTATGATGACTGCTAAAGACGAAGATAAAAAACCAGTTAGACAATAGGAGAATATTATGGCTAAGCAACAAAAGAAAAAGCGTAGACCTCTAATTAAAGTTAATTCTTTTTGTCGTTTTACAGCGGCAGGTGTTACCAAGATTGACTATAAAGATGTTGATACATTATTAAAGAATATTGATGAAAGTGGCAAGATCACTCCATCAAGAATGACAGGTACGAGCGCTAAATTTCAGCGTCAGTTAACGACTGCCATTAAGAGAGCTAGATTTTTAGCTCTTATTCCTTACACTGATAAGCACAAGAAATAGGAGACCTGATCATGCAAGTAATTTTATTAGAAACAATTCAAAAATTAGGCACTTTAGGCCAGCTAGCTAACGTTAAAGCAGGTTATGCACGTAATTTTTTAATCCCTCAAGGTAAGGCTAAGCCAGCAACAAAAGCTAACTTAGCTGAATTTGAAGTATTAAAAGCAGGTTTAGAAGCCAAAGAAGCTGCTTCGCTTAAAGATGCAAAAGCTATTGAAACTAAAATGGCTGGTATAGTTTGTACGATTAGCGCTAATGCAGGAGACGAAGGTAAATTATTCGGCTCTATCACAACAGCTGATATTTCAGCTAGCTTGGCTAGTGCAGGTTTTGAAGTCGAGAAACGTAACGTTAACATGCCTGAGGCTATTCGCCACACAGGTGAGTATGATGTTAGTGTTACTCTACATTCTTCAATTTCAGTTGCTATTAAAGTAGTCGTTGAAGCGCAAGAAGAAGAGTAAAAATTTAGCTTAAAATTGAGTTAAAATTAAGAACCCTCGCAAGAGGGTTTTTTATTCTTTAGACAAACCTATGAACATCGAAAACATAAAAATTCCACCTAACTCACTCGATTCAGAACAGGCTGTTTTAGGCGGACTACTGCTGCATAATGATGCCTGGGACCAGGTTGCCGACATTTTAACTGAGGTTGATTTCTACAATGCCTCTCATCGAATTATCTTTGAGGCTATCTCCACCCTACTTCATCATGATCGTCCAGCAGACATTCTTACGGTTAAAGAGCATGTTAAAAAAACAGGCAATGAGGAAACTATTGGTGGTTTTGTTTATTTGGCTCAAATTGCTGAAAACACGCCCAGTATTTCAAACATTGAAGCTTATGCCAAACATGTTCGTGAGCTAAGTGTGTATCGTCAACTTATTGTTGCCAGTCATGAAATTGCAGATACGGCTTACAATCCAAAAGAAATGGAAGTTCAGCAACTTATTGATCTTTCTGAAAAGAAAATTTTTGAAATTGCTGAGCAAGTAACTCGCGGTAAAAAAGATATTGTTAACGTTAAAGATATCATCAAGGATGTTGTTAATCGCGTTCATGAAATGCAAGAAACTGAAGGTGTTACCGGTTTGGAAACTGGCTTTAGCGAGCTAGATAAACTCACCTCAGGACTTCAAAATGGTGACCTTATTATTGTTGCTGGTCGCCCTTCCATGGGTAAAACCGCCTTTTCAATGAACATTGTTGAGCATGTTGCTATTACCGCCAAAGAGCCTAAACCTGTGGCAGTTTTTAGCTTAGAGATGCCGACAGAAGCTTTAGTGATGCGAATGATTACTTCTTTTGGCCATATTAAAGGTGAAAATCTTAAAGACACTATGACTGAAACGGATTGGAATAGTTTTAATCATGCGGTTTTAGCGTTAGAAAAATCAACCGTTTTAATTGATGAAACACCCTCTATCACCCCAACCGAAATTCGTGCAAAGTGTCGTCGCCTTAAACGTCAATATCCTGATTTAGCACTGATTATGGTGGATTACTTACAACTTATGGTTGTACATGGAAGGGGTGAAAACCGAGTACAAGAAATTTCAGAAATTTCTCGATCTCTTAAGGCACTAGCTAAAGAAATTAACGTGCCTGTTATTGCATTATCTCAGCTCAACCGTGGTGTGGAATCTCGCCCTAAAGCAGGCAAAGGTCGTATGCCACAGATGTCTGATTTACGTGAGTCTGGTTCTATTGAGCAGGATGCAGATATTATTGCTTTCATCTATCGTGATCAGCAATATCATGATGATTCTTACTCAAACCCTGAAGAAATTGGTAAAGCAGATCTACAAATTGCAAAACACAGAAATGGTTCAACTGGCAGACTCAAACTTGCCTTTATTGGTGAGTATGCACGCTTTGAAAACTTAGCCAATGAAGATCAGTTTCATGGTATGCCTGATGACCAAATAGATACGGCTTACAACAACAATTTATCTAACTTTGACCAAGAGCCTTTCTAGATTTTTATGCATGCTGTAGCAGCTATTTCACAATCAGCGCTTGCTCACAATTTGTCGGTTGTTCGCTCATATGCGCCTAACTCAAAAATTATTAGTATGGTTAAGTCTAATGCTTATGGCCATCATCTTGATTTAGTAAAGCCTTTAATGCAAGCTGATATTCTTGCAGTGAGCGAGCTTAGTGAAGTGCGTTCACTTAGAAAGCTGACCAATAAACCTATCTTGTTATTACCTGGAATTTTTAATGATACTGACTTGCAAGAAGCTATTCAGCTAAATTGTCATCTTGTTTTTCATGATTTATCTCAACTAACAGTTATCAAGAACAGTAAAGATCCCATTAATCTATGGATTAAAGTTGATACGGGTATGCATCGATTAGGTCTTCCAATTGACCAATTAGAGCAGACTTTGAGTCAGCTAAAAAATAATTCAAATATTCATATTGAATCTGTCATGACTCATTTTGCTTGTGCTGATGAACCTACACATATTAAAAATTCTCAACAATTTGATACCTTTAGTAAGCTTAATATTCAGCACTATTCTCGCTCTATGGCAAATTCAGCAGCGATCATGAGCTTAGATAAATCGCACTTTGACTATGTACGCCCTGGCATTATGCTTTATGGCGCTTCACCATTTTCAAACATTAACGAACAACTAATGCCTGCTATGAAGCTATCTGCTCCCATTCTTAGCTTGAAGACAATTAAAGCTGGGGAGAGTGTTGGATATGGCGCAACTTGGACAGCCAAAAAAGACTCACGTATAGTTATTATTGGTATTGGCTATGGTGATGGCTACCCTCGTCATGCTAAAACTGGTACGCCGGTAATGATCAACAACACTCTATGCACATTGGCAGGGCGCGTATCCATGGATCTTATTTGTGTTGATATTGGAGATTTAGAGGTTAGTGTTGGTGATATCGCTATCTTATGGGGTGATAGCAAACTTCGAGTCGAAACTGTTGCCTCTTATAGTGACACCATTAGTTATGAGCTTTTAACGGGTGTCAGTTCACGAGTATCCTTTATCCGGCGTGCCTAAACTTATTCAAATTAGTGATTGTCATATTGATGATCAGCGTTTAGTCATGGGGGTTGATTCTCAAAAAAACCTTCAAACTGTTATTAAGTATATTCAAACTGTTAAGTCTGATGCATTATTAATCAGTGGTGACTTAACTCATCATGGCACACTGAGCTCTTATCAAATTTTGAAAAAGATGCTTTCACCTATTAAGCAGCCAATTTTTGTTATTGAAGGCAATCATGATGATGCAGAAAATCTAGGGCAAGTTTTTAAAGAACACTTATTTAAAACTTTTAGATTAGATAATTGGGAAATTATTCATATTAACTCTGTACAAGCGGGAAAAACTAGTGGCTTAGTGAGTGAAGCTGCCTTATTAGAGCTTGACAATGCTTGTTTAAATTCTAATGCAGATCATGTGATGGTGATTTTACACCACCCTATTGTGCCAATGAATAGCAGCTGGGATGACGAATTATCACTTGAAAATCCTCAAGATTTATTTAAAGTATTAGACAAACACTCTAAAATACGTAGCATTGTATTTGGCCATGCACATGAAGCAAGTGAATTTTCTCGACTTGGAAAAAAAATCATCTCATGTCCGTCTACCGCCTTACAATTTAACCAAGAAACAAGAATTGGCTTTAATGAGTTTGAGCTAAATAAAAATGGAACAATTAATTTAAAAACACAATGGATTTAGAATCTCAATATTTAAATGATTTATATAACTTGCGTCAATCAAAGACTTACAGTGACGTATCGCAATTATTTGAACTGAATTATCAAAAACTAACAAAACTTATTCCGCTTATTAAACAAACGGCTCACAATAGCATTATTCAACATTCTAAGTATCCAGACCTTTACTTGATTGTGGAAGAGCGCTTTACCTATACTGGTATTTTTACTTTGACACACATTCTTAGTGGCGACGTTCAAAAGCCAGATATTAAATTTAAAGTATATTTTGATGCGCAGCTTGTTGAGGTGCTTTCAGTTTGCAATGAAACCGTTTTAAACAATGACCATCCATATTTAGCCCAATGTGGCGATATGGATATACAATGGGAATTGAATCTATTCATCGAAAGATGGCTAGACTATTGTCTAGACAAATACCAGGGAGTATCATGGCAGACGCTGTAGATCCAAAAGCAAAAGGAAAATTAGTGGTTGCTATTTCTTCTAGGGCATTATTTGATTTAGACGAATCACACCAAATTTTCAAACAGCAAGGTGTTGAAGCTTATGCCAAGCACCAAGAAGAGAACGAAGAAGTTATTTTGCCTCGTGGCGTAGGGTTTTCTTTGGTAAAAAAATTACTCTCCCTTAATACTAAGAAAAATCCAATTGATGTGATCTTGCTTTCTAGAAATAGCGCAGACACGGGATTGCGTATTTTTAATTCTATTGAGCATTATGGCTTAAATATTTCTCGTGCAGCTTTTACACGTGGGGAAAGTACTCACAACTTAGTGGGTGCTTTTGAAGCTGATCTATTTTTATCGAGCAACTATCAAGATGTGCAAAAGGCATTAGAATCTGGTTTTGCAGCTGCCTCTATTGTTGGATCAAGCTCTAAAGATTCTCATGAAACCCAACTTAGAATTGCTTTTGATGGTGATGCAGTTATTTTTTCTGATGAATCTGAAAAGATATTTCAGGAAAGAGGCATTGACGCCTTTGAAGAGAATGAAAGAAAATCCGCCAATATTGAGTTAAAGGCTGGCCCTTTTAAATGTTTTTTAAAGTCATTACACAAAATTCAATCGGCTTTTCCTGTTGAAAATAACCCTATTCGTACGGCGCTAGTTACTGCGCGCTCTGCACCTTCACATAAGCGTGTTATTCACACTATGCGTGAATGGGGCATTCGTATTGATGAATCTTTTTTTCTAGGCGGACTGGATAAGGGTGTCTTCTTAAAAGAATTTAGTGCAGATATTTTCTTTGACGATCAACACTCACACTGCAAATCTGCCTCTCAATACGTTCCTACTGGGCACGTCCCTAATGGCATTAGCAATCTATGAATTTTGACACTAAAGCCTTTTTAAGTAGCTCTCTATCTACTGCTAAAATTATTGTATCTACGGTTATTCCTTATTTTTTGTTAGCTGAATTGTTAATATATTTTGACTGGATGCCGATTATTGCTCAAGTTTTTGAACCTTTAACCAGCTTGCTTAATTTACCACCAGAAGCGGCACTGGCATTGGCATCAGGTGTTTTTCTAAATTTGTATGCTGCCATTGCTTTTGCTGCTCCTTTAGGATTGAGTGTTTATGATTGGACAATACTGGGTTTATTTTTAGGTGTACTGCACTCTATTCCAGTCGAATCAGCCATTATGAAAAAACTAGGCATTAATTGGATTCACTCTGTTAGTTTTAGAGTGATTATGGCTTTCGTTGTACTAATGCCTCTACTAATCATTCCAACAGAGTTTTTGTTTAGTAATCCAGATCATGTTGCAAATGCCTTATATCAAACTACTCAAACATCGCCTAGTAACTTCACCGAATTTTTATTGCAAAAAAGTAGCGAAGCTATTTTATTAACGATTGAAATCATTATCTTGGTGAGTTTGGTTATTTTTATCGTGACTTTAATCAAAGGTTTCAAGTTTTTACAAAAATTTGATCATCATCTTAGTACTATCATGGCAATGATAACTGGTCTATTGATTGGTATTACATATGGTGCTGGTGTACTACTGAAAGAAGCTCAATATATGAGCAAAAAGCAAGTTGTCTCTGTTTGTTATTTTTTAATGATAGCGCATGCTATTATTGAAGATACTTTACTATTTGTATTTTTTGGAGCTGATATTTTTCTACTAATTGGCATTCGATTATTTTTTGCTATTTTGGTATTTTTTGCGATCTCAATTTATTACAAACCAAGTGACACTTAATACAGAGTGGGTACAAGTAATTGTCGGTAAAATAACCTCTTAATCTTATCTCAAATAATCAAATGAGCAAAAAAATCCAGGCCATCCGTGGCATGAACGACCTACTACCCGAAGACTCTGATCTTTGGACGTTTGTAGAGCGTACGATTGCTGATTTATTTATCTCTTATGGTTATAAGAATATTCGCACCCCTGTGGTTGAAAAAACTGACACTTTTTGTCGTGCGATTGGCCAAGCAACTGACATTGTTGAAAAAGAAATGTACTCTTGGAATGAAGCTAATGGCGACTCTTTAAGCTTACGCCCAGAAGGTACTGCTGGTTGTGTGCGTATGATGATTGAACACAACCTACCTCGCGAAGGCATTCAGAAAGTTTTTTATCAAGGTGCTATGTTTAGACATGAGCGTCCGCAAAAAGGACGTTACCGCCAGTTTCATCAAGCTGGTCTTGAGGTATTTGGTGCATCAGATGCTAAAGTAGATGCTGAGCTAATGATGATGACACATAGTCTGTGGCAAAAATTAGGTTTGACAAATGTCACTCTTGAAATCAACACTCTAGGCTCTAGTGAGGCAAGAAAAAGCTTTAGAGATATTCTAGTGACGTATTTTTCTGCGCACAAAAATCTGCTAGACGAAGACAGCCTTAGGCGTCTTGAAACCAATCCATTAAGAATTCTTGATAGCAAAAATAAAGATATGCAGTCTTTAATTAATGGTGCACCTAAGCTTATGGAGCACCTAGATGATGAATCTGAAAAACATTTTGAGAAATTTAAAACCTATTTAAATGCCTTAGATATTGATTTTGTCATTAATACTCGTCTAGTCAGAGGCCTTGATTATTACAATCGTACAGTTTTTGAATGGACAACACAAGATCTTGGTGCACAAGGGACAATATGTGCTGGTGGACGCTACGATGGTTTGGTTGAAAAAATGGGTGGCAAACCAACAACAGCTGTTGGACTTGCTATTGGCTTAGAGCGCCTTATTTTATTAATGGAAGAGCAAGTAATAGCTATTAAAACAAAGCAGATTTCTATTTACATCATAACGCCAAGTGACGATGCACAACTGAAGTCTATGCAAATAGCCAGCTTACTTCATGATGCTATTGCAGAAGTAATTATCTATAATGATATCTCTTTGGGTAGTCTCAAGAGTCAATTTAAAAAAGCAGATAAAGCCGGTGCTGACTTTGCACTAATATTAGGTGAAGAGGAGTTAAGCAATGGTCAAGTTAGCATTAAACCATTAAAATCTCAAGAGCCGCAACAAACCCTAAGCCTGGATAAGGCGATTAAGTATTTTAAGGATTACACATGAAAAATTTTATTGAAGTAGGTAAAACTGAAGACGAGCAAGCTCAACAAATCAAAAAATGGATTAAAGAAAATGCTCTTCAAATTGTTGTCGGTATCTCGCTTGGATTGGGTGGTATTTGGGGGCTAGATGCTTACAAAGTATACCAAAATCAACAGTCTATACAAGCAAGATCTTTGTACTTAAACACTGCCTCATCAGACAGTGTGGCTGCTTTTGAAGCACTAAGTACTAGTCATTCTGACAGTGGATACACGCAACAAGCTGGTTTGATGCTAGCAAAAAATGCTGTTAAAAAACAAGACTATGAATCAGCTTTACAACATTTATCAACTCTAGTAAGTGCTGATAATGATTTAATTGCTATCGTCGCCAATATGAGAATGGCTAGCATTCAACTTGAGATGGGTAAGTTTAAAGAGGCGATTAATACGCTTGATAGTAAATTACCCGGTGAGTTTAATGGCTTATATAGTCAATTAAAAGGTGATATTTATGTTGCTGATAATCAAATTGATAAAGCTAAAGAGCAATACAAACTTGCCTTGAGTCAAATTTCTAGAGACTCAGAATTACAAAGTTTAATTAACATTAAACTAGCCGACCTTAACTAATTATAAAAATACCATGGGCCTACCTACTATTTCTCTTGTTGGACGCCCAAATGTCGGCAAGTCAACCTTATTTAATCGCTTAAGTCACTCTCGTCAGGCACTAGTATCTGACTTTGAGGGTTTAACACGTGATCGCCAATATGCAGAAGTTTTGCTAGATGATGATAGTGAAACATTTGCCACCATTATTGATACTGGTGGCTTAACTAACAAAGATAATATCATTGATAGTGGTATCGAAGGTCAGGTGTTAAATGCACTTGAAGAATCTGATGTTATTTACTTTATTGTTAGCAGTCGTGATGGTGTTATTGGCTTAGACCTAGAAATTGCTTCACGCTTACGACGACTCAAAAAAGAAATAATTCTTGTCTGTAATAAATCTGAAGGTTTGGATGAAGTCAAAGCAGCTGAATTTTATGAATTAGGCCTTGGTACACCTAGGCTGATTTCAGCAGAGCACGGCCAAGGTATTGCTGAATTAATTGAGTACACCTTACCCCTACTGCCTCAGCCGCAATTCGAAGAAGAGGAAGTGGAAGTTGATGGTATTGCTGTTGCAGTACTTGGTAGGCCTAATGTTGGAAAATCAACGCTTATCAACCGAATTTTAGGTGAAGAAAGAGTAATGGCAGTTGATATGCCTGGCACTACGCGTGATAGTATTTATATTCCATTTGAGCGTGAAGATCAAAAATACACCTTAATTGATACTGCTGGTATTAGACGTAAGAGCTCTACTCATGAAAAAATAGAAATCTTCTCAATTATTAAAGCTATTGACGCATTGGATCGATCGCATGTGGTTATTTTGGTATTAGATGCTCGTGAAGGTGTCACAGAACAAGATGCAACTCTACTGGGTATGATTGCTGATAAAGGCCGAGCATTGCTTATTGTGCTGAATAAATGGGATGGCTTAGATGAGTATCAAAAATTAGAAGTTAAACGGAAATTAAACGTTAAACTTTCATTTGTTAATTATGCCAGTGTGCATTATATTTCTGCCCTTCATGGATCAGGTGTTGGAAAGCTCTTCGCACCTATTGTTAGAGCGTATACAAATGCCGGTACTAAGCATTCAACTTCAACCTTGAACAAAATTCTGGAAGCGGCTAATCATGGCCATCAGCCACCGCCTGTTAAAGGCAGACGTTTAAAAATTAAATACGTTAATCAAACAGATGTCTTTCCGCCGACACTTACCTTTCATGGAAACCACCTTCAAAGCGTTCCAAATGCGTATGACCGCTACTTAAAGAATTTCTTTATCAATGCCTTAAAGTTAACCAATACACCTTTAAGAATCGAATATAAGAGTGGAGAGAATCCTTTTAAAGATAATAAGAATGAATTAAACGCACGGCAGCTAACTAAAAGACGTCGCTTAATGCAGTTTATTAAGAAAAGAAAAAAGCGCTAAAACTCTTAATCTAAAAATTTTATACGTGCATCAGCACGCTCGATCGTCATATGCAGCTCTGCATATGCATTTTCGTGACTCATAGCTTGTGAAGGGTCATCGCTACAAGCACAACCTGATAATATTTCACAAAAAAATACACCTATTGTTAAGCTAGCAACCTGCTTATTCATTGACTTGGATAGGATGGTGATCTCAATATTATCTTTATCAATGACGCCACTGTGAGAGCAGTGCTGAGAAAGAGGTAGGTCGTCAAGATTTAAAGTGCTAAAAGCACGCTTAAAATACTGAGAAAAATCATCATCCCAGTGCTCTAGCGCCTTTTTAAACATTTAAGAAGATAGAATTAAATTATGCGCTTCATTGGCTGCTTGAATAAAACTCTCAAACAATGGATGGCCGTCTCTAGGCGTTGATGTAAATTCTGGATGGAACTGACACGCAATAAACCAAGGATGATCCTTAACTTCAACCATCTCAACCAAAGTACCGTCAATAGATTTTCCAGAAATAATTAAACCTGCTTCTTCAACCTTTTTGATTAATGTGTTATTGACTTCATAACGATGGCGATGGCGCTCTGTAATAACGTCTTGGCCATAAATATTTCTAGATTTAGTGCCACTAACCATTGCACATTCTTGACCGCCAAGACGCATAGTGCCGCCTAAATCAGAATCTTGATCACGAGTTTGCAAGCTGCCATCTTCATCTTGCCATTCGGTAATAAGACCAACCACTGGATAAGGTGTATTTTCATTAAATTCAGTACTATTGGCTTCTTTCATTCCAGCTACGTTTCGTGCGTATTCGATAACCGCAACTTGCATACCTAAACAAATCCCTAAATAAGGAATTTTGTTTTCACGAGCATATTTAGCTGTTGCAATCTTACCTTCAACACCTCGATTACCGAAGCCACCTGGCACTAATATAGCGCTCATCTCACTTAAACAGCCGGTACCATTTTCTTCAATTTCTTCAGAATCAAAATAATGAATACATACTTTTGTATTGGTATTAATACCTGCGTGCAATAATGCCTCAGAAAGAGATTTATACGCCTCTGTTAGATCGGTATATTTACCTACCATGGCAATATCAACACTAGATTTAGGTGCGTTTAGTTTTTCAATAACGCTATCCCATTCGCTAAGGTCAGTTGGCTTGCAATCAATCTGTAATTTTTTAACCACTATCTCGTCTAAACCTTGCTCATGCAAAGCTCTAGGAACTTTATAAATCGTGTCAACATCTAAAGAAGTAAATACCGAATCAGCTGGCACATTGGTAAAGAGTGCAATTTTTTCACGCTCTGCATCAGGGAGTGGATACTCTGAACGACAAATTAGAATATCAGGCTGAATACCAATTCCACGCAATTCTTTAACTGAGTGCTGAGTTGGTTTAGTTTTCAACTCACCTGCTACTTTAATATAAGGTAATAAGGTTAAATGAATAAACAACGTATTTTCACGGCCCAACTCAAGGCTCATTTGTCTAATAGCCTCCAAGAAAGGTAGTGATTCAATATCACCTGCAGTACCACCAATTTCAACAAGAGCTACATCAGCATCTTGAGCGCCTGCTTGAGCTAAGGCTTTTATTTCGTTGGTTATATGTGGAATAATTTGAACAGTAGCGCCTAGGTAATCACCACGGCGTTCACGCTCAATTACATTTTGATAAACGCGCCCTGCAGTAAAGTTGTTTTTCTTACCTAGCTGTTGACGAATAAAACGCTCATAATGACCTAAGTCAAGGTCAGTTTCAGCGCCATCATTGGTAACAAAAACCTCGCCATGTTGAAACGGACTCATGGTGCCAGGATCAACATTAATATAAGGATCAAGTTTAAGCATAGTCACATTAAGACCACGAGATTCTAGGATAGTAGCTAATGAGGCTGAAGCAATTCCCTTACCCAAAGAAGAGACAACGCCGCCTGTAATAAATATGTATTTTGTTGCCATAAAAAGTAGCAAAGTTGAAATGGTTATGATACACAAAACTGTGTAGAATATGGAGCTGTCGAAATCAATTTATTATCAATGCATTACAAACAATTCGTCTCCCGCCTATTTTTCTACTTAAAGCAACACATTGGCAAACTCATCTTTACCTCGGTGATGATGATGCTGGCAACCGCTTTAGAAAGCGCTATTCCAGAGATTACTGGACAAATTGTTGATGAATTATTTGCCAGTGAACGCAGCGAAAGTTCGGCCTTTTTCTATGCATCGGCACTATTTGGGGTGATTGTCTTAAGCTCTATTTTTGCCCTCACCTCAACAGCGGCCAGCTCTTGGGTATCTAATAAAGTGATTATGGATTTAAGGGAGGCTATGTTTTCCAAACTGCTCAAACTACCCAACGCTTATTTTGATCAACACCCCACTGGAAAAACCTTATCAAAGCTGACCTTTGATGTCGAGCAAATTGCAGCGGCAGCCTCCACAATTTGGCTTGATTTTATTAAGTCGTCAATGACGGTGATTATTCTTATCGGCTACCTTTTCTATAAGAACTGGCAGCTAAGTTCGAGTTTAATCATAATTCTGCCACTGGTGTATTTAGCAGTTAAGCTTTCATCAAATCGCATGCGTAGTGCCAGCACCAAGGTGCAACAATCAATGGGCAATATGACACACCTATTGGATGAAAATATTTCAGGCTCATCCTTGGTTAAAATTTATCATGCGCAAAACCAAGAAAGCACTAAGTTTAATAACCTTATTAAAAATATCCGTCAACAGCGCTTTAAGGTAGACATGACAGGCGCTTTTAACACAGGCTTTGTTAACATCTTAATCGGGCTATCTTTAGGCAGTGTGGTGTATTTTTCATCCACTTCGTTGCAAATGAGTGCAGGTGAATTCTTATCTTTCTTTACCGCGATGGGTATGCTTATCAAACCTGCCAAAAGCTTGGTTAATATCAACAAACCTTTACAAACTGCTATGGCTGCTGGTGAAAGTGTGTTTGGACTGCTTGATGAGCAAGAAGAGAAAAATCAAGGATCAAAAATTTTATCAAATTCAAAAGGTGGCATTAAATTTAGCGATGTTTCGTTTGACTATCAAACCGGAAAAACTGTTCTTAATAAAATAAACTTAGACATCACCCCTGGTGAAACCATTGCCTTGGTTGGTTCAACTGGTAGTGGGAAAACCACCCTTATTCAATTAATTACTCGTTTTTACAGTCCAACACAAGGATCTATTAGCATTGATGGTGTTGATATTAAAGAGTTTGATATTGATTCATTACGCTCTCAAATCTCTTTTGTTGATCAAAATGTACGTTTATTTAATGACACTGTCAAAGGTAATATTGCGCTGGGTCAAACCCAAGTGATGAGTGAACAAAAGATTAAGCATGCTGCTGATGTTTCCAATGCATCTGTATTTATTGAGCAAATGGAAGACGGTTTTGATACTGAAATTGGTGAAGATGGTACTAAGCTTTCTGGAGGTCAACGCCAACGTTTGGCCATCGCTAGAGCAATCGCTAAAGATAGTCCTATTTTAATCTTAGATGAGGCAACTTCAGCACTAGACTCTGCCACTGAAAAACAAGTCCAAGAAGCTATTGATGAAATGCAAAAAGATCGAACTACTATTATCATAGCGCACAGACTAAGCACTATTCAAAAGGCCGACAGAATTGTTGTTTTGCATCAAGGTAATATTATTGAGCAGGGCTCTCATCAAGAATTACTAGATCAAAAAGGTGAATATGCCTCGCTCTATAATCACCAATTTAAAAGCTAGCCTTTAATTACCAGCATTTTATGTTCAAGCATATCTTTCATGCTATAACCAATACCACCGATTCCATAGCCTGAATGTTTGCGACCTGCAAATGGCATCCAATCTACTCTGAAAGTTGTGTAATCATTAATCATAACTGCTGAAGCCTCTAACCTCTTAGCAATATCCATTGCTTTAGATATATCATCACTAAACACAGATGCCTGGAATGAGACATCTAGGCTATTAGCATCTGTAATTGCATCATCAATATCTTGATAGCCATATACACAAACAACAGGGCCAAAAATTTCACTAGTAGATACTTTAGATTTTTTAGATGGATTAAGTAAAACAGTCGGTTCATAGCTTACATCGTTAATTCGCTTCCCACCTGTTATCACTTGCGCACCCTGCTGAACTGCTTCATTAACCCAAGATTCTATTCTGTCTGTCTCTTTAGGTAGGATAAGAGGACCTAAATCACTATCCTCATTGATTGCATCGCCAACTACTTGTTTAGAAGCGATATCGGCAATTTTTTGCGCTAGTTCAATTGCTCGGATTTGCGGCACATAAACACGTTGAACAGATACACAAACTTGTCCAGAGTGATACATACTAGCTTTAACAACACCATTAGCAAATGCCTCTTCATCTGAACACTGATCAAAAATAAGTGGCGCTAAACCGCCATGCTCTAAAGCGCAACGAGTACCAGGTGCAAGTTTTGATTTAAGATACCAGCCTACTTTAGCAGAGCCAATAAAGCTAAAAAAAGCAACACGTGAATCTGTCACTAATTTTTCAGAATTTTCTCTATTAGTTAATGCAACTTGTACCCAACCCTCTGGCAGGCCAGCTTGTAAAATAAGTTCTGCTAGTCGTAATGTCGACAAGGGTGTAACCGCTGCTGGCTTGATAATTACAGGACAGCCTGCTGCCACTGCAGGAATAACCTGATGAATAGCTAGGTTCAATGGATGATTAAAAGCACTCACTGCTACCACTACACCAATAGGTTCTAAAATTGTAAAGGCTTTTCGTCCAGCGCCTGCAGCACTTAAATCCATCGGCACCTCAAAACCTTTAATACTTTGAATTTCAGTAATAGCAATATGAATACCACCAACTGCACGTGTAACTTCAACTCGTGCATCACGGATTGGCTTTCCACCTTCATTGGCAATTAGTTTTGAAAACTGCTCATGCTCATTAGCCACTAAATCTGCTAACTTTCTTAGAATATTGATACGCTCATAAATCGGCAACGCGCCTTCAAGATGTTTCTTTTGCGCATTGGACAGCATTTGATCTACTTGGCTGCTATCATGCATTTGAAGTTCTTTTAATACTTCACCTGTATAAGCCTGCTTAACCTGTAATAAATTTGACATATTTAGCCTAGTTTTGAAATTGTTTCAAATCATCCAATAGAGTTTTGGTATTTTGAGAGTAATCAATCGGTAAATCAATCACATGCACGCCACCATCAGCAAATGCTTTTTCCATAGTAGGAATAAGCTCTTCACTAGAGGTGATTCTATGCCCAGTAGCGCCATAGCTATTTGCATACATAACAAAATCTGGATTGTTAAAATCAAGAGCAAAATCAGGAAGATCTTGAGCAGCTTGCTTCCATTTAATCATGCCATAACCACTATCATTAAAAATGATTGTGATCAAATTAAGTTTTAGTCTTACGGCTGTTTCCAGCTCTTGGGAGTTCATCATAAAGCCACCATCCCCGCACACCGCCACTACTTGACGCTCTGGATACATCAACGCACACGCTATTGCAGATGGCAAGCCAGCACCCATAGTTGCTAAAGCATTATCCAGCAATAATGTATTAGGTTGATGCGTATGATAATGTCTGGCAAACCAAAGTTTAAACATGCCATTATCCAATGTCACAATGCCATCATCTTTAAGCACCTTCCTAACATCTGCCACTACACGTTGTGGCAACATTGGAAAAGATGCGTCATCATCCAAAGAATGAATAGCATTTCGAATTTTTTCACGAGTCGGCTCTATCCATTCTCGATTACAAGCATAACATTCGTTTAGAGCCTCATTGATTCGGTCCATTGAATTGGAGATATCACCAACCACCTCAACCTGTGGATAATAAATATCTTTAATTTGTGCCGAATGAAAGTTAACGTGAATCACTTTTTGCTCATTGCCTTTCATGATAAATGGTGGCTTTTCAATAATATCATGACCCACATTAATGATTAAATCTGCTTTCTTAATAGCTTCATGCACATAGTCATTCGAAGAAAATGCTGCGGTTCCAATAAAATTAGCATCATCGCCACTCAATACACCTTTACCCATTTGAGTATTAAAAAACATAATACCTGTCTTTTGAACAAAGTCAGACAATGGCTGTCTAATGCGCTTACGATTGGCGCCTGCACCCACCAATAATAAAGGTCTTTTAGCAGCCTTTATAGCTTCAACTGCTTTTTCAATTGCGCGCTCACTGGCGAATACCCGGTGGATCGTTTGCCTAGGAAAGACACTGTCATCTGCCACTTCTTCTCTGGCAATGTCTTCTGGTAATTCTAGATGCACAGCACCCGGACGCTCCTCTTCTGCAATACGAAATGCACCACGTACCAATGAAGGAATTTGCCTTCCATAAACAATCTGGTCAGAATCTTTAACCAAGGGCTCCATCATTCTAACAATATCTAGGATTTGGAATTTCCCTTGTAAACTTTCTTTAATTGGTTTTTGCCCTGTAATTACCACTAATGGCATACCACCAAGTTGTGCATAAGCAATAGCGGTTACTAAATTAGTTGCGCCTGGACCTAAAGTCGCTAAACATACACCAGCCCTACCAGTTAGACGGCCATAAGTAGCCGCCATAAAAGCTGCTGCTTGCTCATGGCGCGTTAAGATAAACTTAATTTTTGAGTCACGTAACGAGTCTAGGAAATCTAGATTTTCCTCACCAGGAATGCCAAAAATATACTCTACCCCTTCATTCTCTAACGCTTTTATAAATAGGTCTGACGCTTTCATTCGTTCTCTCCTTCAGTACATAGTGGATATAATTCGTTCATAGGGATTGACTTGCCATCAGGCTGTACAATTCTAACATGCGTTCGATTTAAGAGATGCACCTCTTTAACTCCGCACGAGTGTGCGATCATTTCTACTGTTTTTGTCATATTCATTACATAATTGGCAACTTTAACTGATTTATTCTCGGGATCTAGCCCTTTTTGTAGGCGTTTATTATGTGTAGTAATACCTGTTGGACAAGTATTTTTATTACACTTGAGTGATTGAACGCAACCAATAGCAAACATAAAACCACGCGCTGACGTCACAAAATCAGCACCAGCACATATTGCCCAAGCAACATCTGCAGGGGTAATCATCTTGCCAGAAGCAATCAATTTAATTCTATCTTCCAACCCATGTTTTAAAATTGTGTCAACAACTAAAGGTAAGGCTTCTCTTAAAGGTAAACCTACATTATCCATTAATGCCATAGGTGCTGCACCCGTGCCACCATCGCCACCATCAATAGTAATAAAATCAGGTGCTGACTCTACACCACGCTTATTAACTTCATCCAATAAATCCTCTAGAAATCTTATGTGACCAATAACTGTTTTAAACCCAACAGGCCGTTCAGTAATATCTCGAACATGATTAATCATATCTAGTAGCTCACTGGAGCTTGATACTTCAATATGGCGATTAGGAGAAATAGAATCTATACCTTTTGGTATGCCTCGAATTTTTGAAATTTCAGTGTTAACCTTAATACCTGGCAAAATTCCACCTTTTCCTGGCTTAGCCCCTTGTGATATTTTAATTTCAAACATTTTTACTTGATCATGTTGAGCGATATCAGCTAATTTTTGATCACTCAAACTACCATCATCGTTTCTTACGCCATATTTAGCAGTGCCAATTTGAAACACTAAATCTGCACCGCCTTTAAGATGGTAAGGGCTTAACCCACCCTCACCTGTATTCATCCAGCAATCTGCTTTTTTTGCACCGCCAGACAATGCCAACACTGCAGGTTTAGAAATAGCGCCATAGCTCATGCCTGAGATATTGAAGATTGAACTAGCTTTATAAGGATGCTTGCTATAACCTTCGCCAATTGTTACAGCTCTAGTTTGAACGGCGTCACTATCCAACATTGGAAATGGGCAATTAATGAAAATAATTGAACCTGGTATATTGAGATTTTTAGTAGATCCAAAGGCAATCGTATTATCTTTATCACTTGAGGCTCGATGAACCCACTGACGCTCAGCTCGATTAAATGGCATCTCTTCACGGTCCATCGCAAAGAAATATTGACGAAAAAACTCTCCTAAATTGCTAAACAAATAGCGGAAATGCCCAACAACAGGATAGTTTCTTAAAATAGCATTCTTACTTTGACTAATGTCAAATACAAAGGTTACTACGATGATAGCAAATACAATTCCTAATAACCAAACAAACAAAGTTGGCATTAAATTAAAAATTAATTCTGATGTAGTTGGCACCGCTCAATCCCTCGAATGTTTATTCAGCATACTACTCCTGAAAAGTTCTCTTTAATCTATTATTTTTTCTGTTTTTTTCATATAATGATACGATCAAAGTATCCAAATTATAAGGTTAACTTTAAAATAGATATAATTAAAAAAAATTCATAACAAAAAAATCCGCTAAGCGGCTTTTTTTTAGATTTTAGATATATCAAATTTTAAACAACTAACTTGAGATTTTTATCGCAAACGATCCAGAGCTTTCTTTGAATCTAGAACGATTCTAACCATCTCTGCTGCTTCAGGTAATGTTTGAGCTTTTTTAGTATGCCAAAGTACAAGTGATGCACTAAGCACTAATCCATCATAGAACATACCTTTTTCTCCTGCTAAAGCTGCTTTTCCTAGCTTCACCGTATATTGTGCCAATGCTGGGATATCTTTATGTACATCCATTTCAGCTGGAAATGAAATCGCTCTCATATCTTGATCAATGCCTAGAGATGCAGGCTCAATATCTACCCGATCTTTTTCGATATTACCTTCATAAGAAACCATTAAGCCTTTTTGACGAAGAGATGGAATAACGCCGCCTTCAACGCCACGGATTAACAAAGCACTATCCATGCCAGAAGATTTAACTAATTCGGCATAAATTGGCGGATAAGGCTTGTGCACATAACCCAAAATAGAGTGTGTTTTTCTGCCGCGCAATGGGCCGATTAGCGTCTCTACTGTATTAATAACAGTTCGCTTAATAACTCGATCACGTAGTCCAACCATATTATGTAAACCCTCGCAATAACTTGCTTGGTCAATATAACTCCAACCTATTGAAGCATCTTCTAATCGAGCTTTAGCATCAGCAGTTGAATGATCAACACTTAAGCCTAAAGCTTGAACAATATGTCGATGTGTTAAGCCAAATTTAGGGCTAAGCGCATCCAGACTGTGGATAACAGTAGGCAAGCCTAACTCGGCCAAAACAGGGGGTAAAAAAGATGAAATAGGAATAGAGCGATTGTAGCCACTATATGGATCACCTAAGTCTACCAACTGATCCACATCAACAGATTGCTGATCGCTTTCTGCTAGAATTGCTGCTAAAATTCCTTGGTTTTCTTCCATTGTTTCGCGCTTCATACGCAAAGCAATTAAGAAAATAGCTGATTGAACATCATCAATCTCACCACGCAAAATGGCTTGCATTCCATTTTTAGCTTCTTCAAAATCAATATCCTTACTCAAATCCGGGCCAGTTGCCACACGTTGAATAATGGATTTCATTAATGCTTTAGAGTCATTACTCATGATTAAACCTCTATATAAATTTCGTTATTTTCTTGCTTGACTGCGTAAGTTTGCAGGTTATCCACATCTTGCTCTGAGCTATCACCAGTGGCTAAATCAAAGCTAAATCCGTGCAACGAACACTTAACACGATTACCCTTAAGACAGCCTAATGTTAGCTCAATATCTTCATGAGGACATCGATCTTGTGCACAATACAATTGCCCATTATTCAAGGTAACAAATAGTTTTTGATTGTTTACTTGTACCTTAACCATGGTGCCTTCTTTAGGCGCTTGATTAAGTGCCTTATACCAACTAGGCATTAAAATAAACTCCAAATACTATTGCTATTTAGCTCAGATGAGCACTGCTTAAGTTGACGCTTATAGCGTTGTGCATTGTCGTCAACTTTTTGAGCTACTTTTTTCAGCCAAGGCTTTTTGTTGTAAGTCTTACTCTTAAAACCGCCATGACCTTCGTGATACGCCAAATATTGATTATAGGTATCAGATTTAGCAATACCAAAACGTTTTGACGATTGCACAATATACCAACCTACAAAATCCGCCGCATCGTCAAAATCATCGCGATCTGCACTATGATTACCTGTTTTTAGCTGATACCATTCCCAAGTATCATCAGTTACTTGAGCAAAGCCGAAAGCCGTTGTCGGTCTAAACCATGGCACGACGCCAAACAATTTTTCTCTAGGTGGCTTGGCATCCGAAGCAAAATGAGATTCTTGATACATAATCGCCAAAGAGACGTGAACAGGTGTACCGTATTTTTTCTCAGCCGCCTTAACAGAACGATACCAACTGACTTCTTCATCCATTAACGAGCAAATATTATTCACTCTCACCGCAGGTGTTGAAAGACAACCCCCTAAAGAAAGTGACAAGAACGCCAATAGAAAAATCTTTTTCATTTAACCAGCAACACTTACAAAAAATACTTGGTAAATCATAGCCGCTTGAGCGATAAATAATATTGCAAATGCAATTTTAATGGTGCCATTTGATAAGCCAGAAGAAGTTTTTCCAGATTTTATCCTTGCCATTTTCGCGCCATCTTCAAGATCTACATCACTTGCTACCAAACCTTTTTCAGATTCTTGCGCACTAAATATAACTCTTGTTCCTGCCTTTAAGCGTGACTTATTAAAGATATTTTTTTGATGAACAAAATATTTTTCATCATCGTCACCTGTAATAAAACCATATCCTTTAGTACCAAATTGTGACACTACACCTTTTATTTTCTTAGCCATTTTTTTCCTTTTAATATTTACGCAAACAATAAGTTGCTTTTTCAATAAAATCAACGTTTTCACGCTGAAACTTGGGTTCATTTTTTATGTCATTAAAACATTGTAATAGTTGACACTCAAACCCATCATTATAAAGTGACGCCACTTCATCCTTATTTACTGCATAAGGCGGGCCACTTATTTTTGATTGCGGATAATTTAAAGTTAACAATAATATCCGGCAACCTTTGACTATTATAGAGTATAAGTGTTGTGCATATTTCACCCTTAACCCCGCTGGTAATGCTATTAAAGCAGCTCTATCATAAACGGCTTCAACAATAACCAGATGCTGCCTAGTTAATTTAAAAAAATCACCAGAATAAATAGTAATATTTTCAGATGCATAAATCTTAAAGTCTTCTTCTTGACTCACTTGATACGCTATTTTATTGTCAGTAAAAAACTGCTCGGCAGCCAAAGCGCTTAGCTCAACACCAATCACTTTGTAGCCTTGTTGAGCTAGGTAGATCATATCTTTACTTTTGCCACATAATGGCACAAAGACCGTATCGCCAGTGTTTAATTGAAGACAACTCACAAATTCAATTAATTTAGAATTAGGATCATCTCGATGCCAACCAATTTTATTATCCTTCCAGCGCTGTATCCAATCAGTCATAACCATCCTTAAGATATAATATCAAATATGAAAATTAAACGACCAAATCGAAAAACTATCATGCAATTTATGATGGTTATTTTAGCCATTTTTATTATTCGCGTTTATCAACAACAAGATTTAACAATAGGCCTTGTACCAAGTTTCAGCTCGCAGACACTTAGTGGCGAAGTTATGAATTCCAACCCAATGCCAGATAAAGGTTCTCTCATTCATTTTTGGGCAACTTGGTGTCCTGTTTGCAATCTTGAAAATGACAACATTCAAGCTATATCAGAAGACTACAAGGTGCTTAATATTGCCATCCAGTCGGGCAGTGATCTTGAAATTTATGCGTATGCTGAAGAAAATAACATGAAACCTGATAATATTATTAACGACCAATCTGGCTCTATTGCAAAGTTATTTGGCGTTAAAGGCACGCCAAGCAGTTTCTTTGTTAATACCAAAGGTCAAATTCAATTTACCGAAGTGGGTTACGTTACCACACTGGGCTATCGCTTTAGATTATGGTGGGCAGGATTATAAATAACGACTGGTCTGAGCATCTTGGGCCATTATTTCAGCGCGATTCTTATCAGCAATTGTGCGATTTTTTTGAGTATCAAAAATCTCAACGAAAAATTATTCTTCCTCCTGAAAGCGATCGCTTTAAAGCTTTTGAACTTAGTAGTTTTGAAAATACCCAGGTCGTTATCTTAGGTCAAGACCCTTATCACAATGTAGGCCAAGCACATGGGTTGAGTTTTTCTGTGCCCGACGGTATCAAAACACCACCTTCACTGATCAATATTTACAAAGAGTTGGAGTTAGATTTAGGTATTACCCCAAATGCTAGTGGCAATTTAGAGCGCTGGGCGTCTCAAGGTGTATTACTTCTAAATAGCGCGCTCACGGTCGAAAAAAACTCACCAGCATCACACTCCAAAACACCTTGGGTTGAATTTACAGAATCAGTTATTCTTCTACTTAGTGAGCGTAAACAAAACTTAGTGTTTTTACTTTGGGGAGCGCATGCCCATAAAAAAGCAGAGTTAATTGATCCGGCTAAACACTTAGTATTGAGCGCATCGCATCCTTCCCCTTTTTCAGCTTATAAAGGTTTTTTTGGCTGTAAACATTTCTCCAAGACTAACGAGTATCTTAAAATGCATAACTTAAAACAAATTAACTGGTAACCATGAAACTTATTATTGATGATGCCTGCTATGCATATAGCGAAATATTCTCACAATTTGGCGATGTAGTCACTATGGCTGGCCGAGACATTAACGCTGATTCTGTGAAAGATTGTGACATATTAATCGTACGTTCACGCACAAAAGTTAACCAAGCATTGCTTGAAGGTAGCTCAATTAAATTTGTAGGCTCAACAGTGGCTGGATTGGATCATGTTGATCAAGATTATCTTAAAGATAATGACATTGAATTTTTCTCAGCACAAGGGTGCAACTCAATGGCAGTGGCTGAATTTGTGATTAGCACCATTGTGAACTTAGCAGATAAACATAAGTTTGATTATCAACAAAAAACTTTGGGAATAATCGGTGTGGGCAATGTTGGCTCTCGTTTAGCTGCTAAAGCAGAGTTATTAGGCATTAAAACGTTATTAAACGACCCAATAAGACAAAAAAATGAAGAATTACCTAATTTTGTAGATTTAGATACAGCTTTAAGTGCTGATATCGTGACTTTTCATACGCCATTAACGTTTAATGGTGAATTTCCTTCATTTAATCTATTAAATAAGCATAATTTTCATAATATTAGTGCAAATACCATTCTTTTTAACGCCGCGCGTGGCGGTGTGATTGATGAAAAAATTTGGGAAAAAACGCAAACGCTCGAAAATGTGATCGATTGTTGGGAAAATGAGCCAAATATCAATAAAAACTTGCAAAATAGTGCCTATTTAGCCTCACCTCATATCGCAGGTCACTCAGTTGATGCCAAATTTATGGGTAGTTTTATGGTTTATGAGGCTTTATGTGAATTTTTTAGCGAAAAACAACGAGAAAGTGTCAAAAATTTGATAAATCCTGGTATTTTGGAGTTAAAAAGTGATAATTTACTTGACTCTCTCAATGAAATTTACGACTTTAAGCAAGATACAGTTGCGATTAAAAATATCGAAAATTTTGAATATTATCGTAGAAACTACCCAATTCGCTATGAATGGCCGCATTTTATCGGGAAAACACTACTGCCTATTGTCTAGCCTTTAAAGCAGGGTTGTTTT
>CALBNC010000114.1 GCA_937896195.1 uncultured Gammaproteobacteria bacterium | reverse complement strand
GCCACCATTTCCATGGCCGATGTGATCTTTTGAGTATTTTTAATACTCGCGATCTGCGTTCTAATTTCCTTTCCAGCTGCCATATTATTTATTTACCAAGTGTGGTTTGCCTTGAAATCATCAATTGCAGCTTGTAATTTGCTAGCAATGTCATCATTATAATCGCCGTTCTCGTTAATGTTGTCCATTAACTCTGTTTGATTAGAGCCCATGTACGTTAATAGTGCTTTTTCAAAATCAACTACTTTATTAGCCTCAAGATCATCTAAAGATCCTGAGTTTGCAGCAAACAATGAGGTAGCTAGTTCAGCAACAGACAAAGGTCTATATTGATTTTGCTTCATTAGCTCTGTCACTCTTTGTCCACGATCAATTTGTGCTTTAGTTTCAGCGTCAAGATCTGAAGAAAATTGAGCGAAAGCCGCTAATTCTCTATATTGCGCTAAATCTAGTCGAACACCACCACCTAACTTCTTAATAATTTTTGTTTGCGCTGCGCCACCCACACGAGATACTGAGAGGCCTGCATTAATAGCGGGTCTAATACCAGCATTAAATAGATCTGTTTCTAAGAAAATTTGACCATCTGTAATTGAAATTACATTAGTTGGTACAAATGCTGAAACGTCACCACCTTGTGTTTCAATAATTGGAAGTGCAGTTAACGAACCTGTTTTGCCTTTAACTTTACCGTTCGTCATTTTCTCAACATACTCTGCATTTACTCGTGAAGCACGTTCCAATAATCGAGAGTGTAAGTAAAACACATCGCCTGGATAGGCTTCACGTCCTGGTGGACGTTTTAGTAGTAATGATACTTCACGGTATGCCCAGGCTTGTTTAGTTAAGTCATCATAAACAATTAAAGCATCTTCGCCACGGTCACGGAAATACTCCGCCATCGAACAACCAGCATAAGGTGCAATATATTGTAGCGATGGAGATGAAGCTGCACCAGCATTGACAATAATTGTATTTTCTAATGCACCATGCTCTTCTAATTTACGAACAACAGCTGCTACTGAAGAATCTTTTTGGCCAATAGCAACATAAACACAACGAATGCCTGTGTCTTTTTGATTGATAATTGCATCGATGGCAACAGCTGTCTTACCTGTTTGACGATCACCAATGATAAGTTCACGTTGGCCACGGCCAACTGGAACCATCGCATCAATTGCCTTAATACCTGTTTGAATTGGTTGATCAACAGACTTACGCTCAATAACGCCTGGTGCCATAATTTCTAGTGGAAGAGACTCTGTTGTATCAATAGCGCCTTTACCATCAATTGGCTGACCCAATGGGTTTACCACGCGTCCTAATAACGCTTCACCTACTGGTACTTCAACCAGTCTGTTGGTACATTTAACAATATCACCTTCTGATAGGTGAAGATAGCTGCCCAAGACAACTGCACCCACTGAATCTTGCTCAAGGTTAAGCGCCATACCGAAAGTATTATTTGGAAATTCAAGCATTTCACCAAACTGTACATCAGCTAAGCCATGAATTCGAACAATACCATCACTTACACTAACAATAACACCTTCTGTGCGTGCCTCTGCTTTAAAGTCGAAACCTTCTATTTGTTTTTTAATTAAATCACTAATTTCGCTGGCGTTTAATTGCATAACCCTTCCTTTTATATAAATTTATAATTAATGTGTTGTAAGACGCAAGCTTAGCTCATCTGTACGAGCTTTGATCGACATATCGATCACCTTGTCTCCTAATTTTATTACCAGGCCACCAACAAGAGCATCATCAATAGTGGTCTCAATACTAACATTTGTATTGTATTTTTCACCAAGATCTGTGGCAATGCTTTTCTCTTCTGCAGCTGTTAATTTGTAAGCGCTAATAACTTGAAATAATTTCGCATCTTCAAATTCATTAGCACGCTCTTCAAATAAAGCAAGAATGCTTGGTAGCGCGTCTGTTCGGCTATTTTCCAAAATCAAAGATAAAAATTCATCTTCTTTGGAGTCTAGCTTTCTCTCGGTTATTTTTACTACCAAGCCTCGAATAGCTTCGCTTTTATCTTGCTTTGTTACGCTTGGAGAATCAAGATAACTTTGCATCTTCTCATTACTCACGAGTGCTGCCGCCGCCTCTAATACTGACTTCCAGCCATCGTATGACTTGTCCTGCTGTGCAATTTCAAATACTGCATTGGCATAAGGTTTGGCAATTGTTACTAATTCCATAATTGATTACTATAGTGTTTGAGACAATTTGTTGAGCATGGTCTTATGCGTTTTACCATCCACTTCTTTAGATAGAACAGCCCTAACGCCCTGCATCACTAAACTTGATACTTGGCTTTGCAACTCATTTCGCACACGCACCTTATCTTGTTCAAGCTCTATTGTTGCTTGTGACTTAACTTTTTCTGCAGCTTGCAAGGCAACATCCTTAGCCTCTTCAACCATGTTGGAAGCTTGCTTAGATGCGTTAGCAATAATTTCAGAAGCTTGATCTTTTGACTGATTAATTAGCTCTTGTGCTTTTTGCTCAGCCTCTATCTGCTCTGAAAGTCCACGTTCTGCTGCAAGCAAACCATCTTCAATATGCTTTTTACGCTCTTCCATGGCGGCAACAATTGGTGGCCAAATAAATTTCATGCAAAACCATGTAAACATGGTAAACATAATTAATTGGCCAATCATTGTCAAATTAATATTCATAGCTTAAACCTTTATCTTTAAATTAACAGTGTTTATCCGGCAACCGCAAATAAAATATACATTGAGATACCAACTGCAATCATTGGTACCGCGTCAACTAGTCCCATTACAATAAACATCTGCGTTCTAAGCATTGGAATAAGCTCCGGCTGGCGCGCTGCACCTTCGAGAAACTTTGCGCCTAATGTACCAATACCTACTGCTGCGCCTAATGCACCTAAGCCCATTAAAATTGCACCTGCTAAAAATAGCGTTCCTTGTACTTCTGTCATCTTCTACTCCTGTTTATAAAAAAATTAATGCTCGTCTTTCTGATGAGCCATGTCCATATATACAATTACTAGGGTCATAAAAATAAACGCTTGTAATAATACAATTAAAATGTGGAAAATTGCCCACGGTAATGATAAAGTCCATTGTAAGTAAAATGGTAATAAGGCAATAAGAATAAAAATCATTTCTCCTGCATACATATTACCAAATAAACGTAATGACAATGAAACTGGCTTTGCAATAAGATTAACACCTTCTAAAAAAAGGTTAAATATTATCATTTTTTTACCAAAAGGATGAAATGCTAATTCCGAACCGAAGCCCGCTGCACCTTTTTCTTTAATACTGTAAAAAATAATCAATATAAAAATACCAAGAGCCATACCAAAAGTGGCGTTTGGATCAGTGGTTGGAACCACTTTAAAAAAGACATGATGAGGATCTGCACCAAAAAAAGTACCAATTTGTTGGGCGAGATACGGTAACCAATCAACTGGGACAAGATCCATAGTATTCATTAACACAATCCAGATAAAGACTGTTAGCGCTAAAGGCGCCACCATTGGATTTTTGCCGTTGAAAGAGCCTCGAACATTCTCATTAATAAAGTCAATGATGCTCTCAACAAAATTTTGCATCCCTGATGGTGTGTCAGCAGTCATGCGCTTACCAACACGATAAAATAAGGTTAAGAATAGGGCGCCTAATATAAATGAAACACTAAGTGTGTCGACATGAAATGCCATGAAGCCCATATCTTTCGCTGCTTCCGATGTGCTTGCAAATTCCCAAATACCTGTATTTGGATTTTGACCATAGGTCAAGTTTTGCAGATGATGCCTAATATATTCGGAAGATGTTAAGGTTTCAGATGCCATTGTTGGTAATAAGTCAAACTTAAATTAATTAAAAAAAAACTCAATATAACACTCAATGGATCTAATTGTTGCATGGCCAGCACCAGTAAAACGCCAACTAACATAAGCCTCTCTATTAAAGAAATCCTGGCTAGCTTTATAATCTTTCCAGGATTTCTCACATTTTTACGCTTAAGTTGCTGGATTCTCCAATACAGCAGACCCTGGTTTATAATGGCAATTAAGCCCCCGACAACAATTTCCATAGGTGAAAATATTATACATAAACCACTCTACTAGCGTCAAATGTTTTTTTATATTATGAATATATGTATTGGGTTCGTATTGACTTTTAATATCACAATGCACTAATACATTTGACATTAGATAAAGACATGCGAATAATAAGCCCTTTATACGACATCTTTTTGAGGAGAATAATATGGCGCACATTGTAGTTATTGGTGCGAGCACGGGCGGATTGCCTTTTGCTTACGACATTAAGAAAACTTTAGGTAACGGCCACGAAGTGACTGTTATATCTAACAACCCTAACTTTAACTTTATTCCTTCCAACCCCTGGCTTGCAGTGGGCTGGAGAAGTGAAGAAGATATTAGCTTCGAGCTAGCACCAAGACTTAAACGTAAAGATATCAATTTAATCGTTGGTGAAGCGACTGAAATCAAACCAAACGATAATCAAGTTTTGGTTGGTGATCAAACCGTTGACTATGATTACCTAGTATTGGCGACTGGCCCTAAGCTTGCCTTTGATGAAGTTGAGGGGCTTGGCCCTGAGGGACATAGTGTCTCAATTTGTACGACGGCTCATGCCAAGGTCGCTTCTAGCGAATGGGAAACTTTCTGTGAAAACGGTGGCGGCCCGATTGTGGTCGGTGCGGTTCAAGGCGCATCATGCTTTGGCCCGGCTTATGAATTTGCAACCATCATGGATACTGATTTGAAAAAACGTGGCATTCGCGACAAGTGCCCGATGACCTTTGTCACTGCTGAACCTTATATTGGCCACTTAGGTTTGGGTGGCGTTGGTGATTCAAAAGGTCTTTTGGAATCTGAATTCAGAAGTCGTCATATTAAATGGATTACTAATTCAAAGGTTGCCTCTATAACAGCTGACACAGTTACAGTTGATGAAGTGGACGACGAGGGTAAAACAATTAAAACCCACGAAGTAGCCACGAAGCACACCATGTTTTTACCGGCATTTAAAGGCGTTGATACTGTTGCTAAATTGGCAGAGGTTGATCCAGGATATGTCAACCCACGTGGTTTTGTTATGATCAACGATTACCAGCAATCACCTGTTAAAGACAACATTTTCTCCCTCGGTGTGAATATCGCTATTCCACCTGTAGAAGCAACACCGGTTATGTGTGGTACGCCAAAAACAGGCTATATGATTGAATCAATGGTGACTGCTATTGTGCACAACATTGAAGACATGATTGCTGGCAATGCGCCTTCAAATATTCCAACTTGGAATGCTGTCTGTATTGCTGATATGGGCGATACTGGCGCAGCCTTTGTTGCCATGCCACAAATTCCACCAAGAAATGTAACTTGGGCGAAGAAAGGTAAAATGATGCATTTAGCTAAAATTGCTTTCGAAAAGTTCTTTATTCGAAACATGAAAGTTGGCAACCCAGAGCCGGCTTATCAAAAATACATCTTTAAGATGTTAGGTATTGAACGCCTTAAGAAAAATAAAGTCTAGATAGAAAGCCGTGAAAGCGGCTTTTTTTATAAGCTGGTTTTATCAAACACGACTACTGGCAATCATTTCAGCAGCGGCAACTCTTGCTTTGTCGGTAACGGTTGCGCCGCCTAAAATACGCGCCACTTCATCGACCCTTTGCTCGTCTTCAAGTTGTTCAACAGTAGTTTGTGCACCTTGTGTATTTTGCACCTTGCTGACTCGCAAATGCTGATGACCAAATGCGGCCACTTGCGCCAAATGCGTAATACAGATAATTTGATAATTCTTAGCAAGCTCTTGCAGTTTCCTGCCAACAACCTCAGCCACTGCGCCACTAATACCAACATCCACCTCATCAAAAATTAAGGTTGGTGTATATTCACTATCGCTACTAACCACTGAAATTGCAAGTGATATGCGCGACAACTCACCACCTGAGGCAACTTTTTTAAGTGGTTTAAACGCTTGACCCATGTTGGTTGTCACCAAAAACTCTATTGATTCGTGGCCATTCAAATGCACGCCATCAGGCTTTTCATTGAGTCCAACTTTAAATTCACTGCCTGGCATGCCCAACACTTGCATCGCTTCAGTAACGAGTCTGGATAGCTCATCTGCTTTGGCGTGTCGCGCTTTAGAAAACTTCTGTGCTTTATTTTGATATTGCTTGGCAAACACTTCAAGCTGGCTATTCATCTCATCAATAGAGTTCGCGCCGCCGCCAATGTCTTCTAGTTTTATAGTCAACTGATCACGCACTGTTATCAACTCTTCAATTTGGCACTGATGCTTGCGGCCCAGTGAATACAGCTCAGAGATTCGCTCCTCAATTTCCTGCGCACTTTGTTCATCGGTTGATAATCGGCTTAAGTATTGTGTCAGCTCATAAACAGCTTCTTGAGTTTGCACTTGTGCTGAGCTGAGTAACTCAACGCCTACCTGAAGTCTGTCGTCCATTTCGAGCGCTTCAGACAGTTGTGAACTAAGCGTTAATAACTGCGCATTTGCACCTGCTTCACTTTCTAGCTGATTTAATACACCAGATGTCTTTTCATTAATCGCCTGAGAATTGGCACTGGTTTTAAAGTTTGCCTCGATGGTGTTAAGCTCATCTTGATCAAGCGTTGCCTCGTTGAGCTCTTCTACCTGATGCAAATATAACGCTTGCTGCTGCTCAATAATGTCTTGATTATTAAGTAAATTATTTACTTTTTCACTCAATGTCTTATGCGCTTTGACCACTTCATTAAGTGCTTGCTTATCGGCTTCTAGCTGTGCAAATCCATCTAACAGTTTCATCTGTTGGTCAGGTCGTAATAATAATTGATGCTCGTTTTGGCCATGAATATCCAGCAATAAATCGCCCACATCACGAACTGTCGATAGAGGGACGCTATTGCCGTTGATAAAAGCTTTAGAGCGACCATCACTGGTGATAACTCGGCGCAAGATACATTCTCCCTCATCTTCTAGCGAATGTTCGGACAAAAAGTCCTGCACGGTTTGGTTATGTTCTAAAGCAAAGGCTGCACTAATATCGGCTTTGTCTTTGCCATGACGCACCAGGTTAGAGTCAGCACGAACGCCTAATGCCAAACCCAGCGCCTGAAGAAGAATAGATTTACCCGCACCTGTTTCACCGGTAACGGTGCTCATTCCTGGCTCAAAAGACAGATCAAGCCTTTCAACAACGGCTAAATTTTTAACGGTTAACTGCGATAACATAGCTAGATTTGCTTATTACAGCTTGGATCCCCAATGTAGTTTTGAGCGAATAATTTCAAAATAGTCGTAATCTTTTGGATGCAGTAAGTGCACAAAGCTTGCGTGTTGACGCACGCGAACCTCCTGATCTGATGTAATTGGAAAAGACGCTTGCCCATCTATATGTACGCTCACTCCTTCACTAGCATCTTTAACTCGGACCACTATCTCACTGCCGCCAGGCACCAGAAGTGGTCGGTGACTCATGGTATGCGGACAAATTGACACCAAGCCAATCGCATTAACACCGGGATGCATAATAGGTCCACCACTTGACAACGCATAAGCGGTTGATCCTGTTGGCGTAGTAATAATAAGTCCATCTGCTCTCTGATTATTGACAAACTTACCATCAATATAAACATCAAATTCTATCATCTTAAGTGCGTCTTGACGATTGACAACTGCGTCATTTAACGCCACACTTTTATGTATTACTCGGCCATCTTGTTCTATTTGACACGACAACAAACAACGCTCTTCCTTGGTAAATTCGCCTTCGAGAACTTGAGAGACAACCTCAAACATCTTCCCAACTGACACGTCGGCCAAAAAACCAAGACGACCAAGATTGATACCCAAAATTGGAATGTTGTTGTCCACAAAACTACGCGCAGTGTTGAGCAATGTTCCGTCGCCGCCCACCACAATAATCAAATCTGCCTGTTCAGCTATTTGCTCATTGGTGCCTACAACTCCTGCGCCTTTGTTTTGTAAAAATGCTGACAATTCTTCAGCGATACCATCGCTAACTGAATCATTGGGTTTGGTGATAATGCCGATTGTATTAAACATTGTTATATTCTTCTATTGAATTCTTTAAAATAGCCACTATATAACTGGCTAATGATTAGCTCTAAATATACATTAATTGGACAACAAAATGACAAAAAAGCAAGACCAAGACGAAAGTGTTGAAAAAATAGAAGATGAAAACATCGAAACTACCGCCCAAGAACCTCAAGCAGATGATCTACAAACTCAGCTAGAAGAGGCTCAGCAGTCTACAAAAGATAACTGGGATAAAGTACTTCGCGCTCAAGCCGAAATGGAAAATCTTAAGCGTCGCAACGCTAAAGATCTTGAAAATGCCCACAAATTTGCACTCGATGGCTTTGTTAAAGCGCTGCTTGAAGTCAAAGATTCTTTGACAATGGGTCTAAAAACCGCCAAAGATGACAATGCTTCTGTTGAAAGCATCACTGAAGGTCTAGAAATGACGGACAAAGTCTTTTTATCAACGCTAGAAAAATTTGGCGTTGAAACGATTAATCCTAAAGGTGAGGCGTTTAATCCAGAATTTCATGAGGCTGTTACCATGCTACCTATGCCAGACCAGGAGTCTAATTCTGTTTTAGAGGTTATCCAAACCGGCTTTACCCTTAATGGTCGCTTAGTGCGTCCAGCGATGGTGATTGTGGTTCAGTAGCTTTTCAAACTTTCTTCGCTCACTATAAAAATATCGCAAATTATCGATATGGCCTATAAAATTCTTAAAAATCAAGCATTTATAGGCTAAAAACTCATTATTCTGGTCATTTTTAGATAAAACCAGGACTTTTATTAACTCTTCAGGCAAAATTTTGAATTTTTTTATAATGGGTCAAAAATTAGCTTAGATTGTAAACATCACATCTCTATGATATAATTTTCGCTCAATTTTGACCTCAAAGTATTAAAAAAATATGGGGCTAAATTTTTTATTAACCATTCCCAAGGAAACATTATGAAATTAATTCTTTTAGGTGCTCCAGGTGCCGGCAAAGGTACTGTTGCAAAATTACTAACTAAAATTGACGGTTCAGTTCAAATCTCTACAGGCGACATTCTACGTGGCGCAGTAGCGGCAGGCACGGAGCTAGGCAAGCAAGCGCAAGCAGCAATGAAAGCAGGTGACTTAGTCTCTGACGATTTAATCATGGGCATTATGGAAGAGCGTCTTCAAGAAGACGACTGTAAATCTGGCTACTTATTAGACGGCTTCCCACGCACAATTCCACAAGCTGAGGCGTTAAAAACTTTACTTGAGAAGATGGGCGAGAAGCTTGATGCTGCTGTTGAAATCGACGTTCCGCGTGATGTGATCCTTGATCGTCTTACAACGCGTCGTACTTGTGAGAGTTGTGGCGCAATCTACAACACTAAGTCCAACCCGACTAAAGTTGAAGGCGTTTGTGACAAATGTGGTGGCGCTGCAGTTCAGCGTGAAGATGAAACTGAAGAAGCAATTAGCAACCGTTTGAACGTGTACAACGACCAAACTGCTCCTCTGGTTGGTTTTTACAAAACTGAAGGTCTGTTACTTTCTGTTGATGCAACTTCGTCTGATGCTGTTATTAATGCGATCAAGGCTAAGATTGGCTAAAGCTTTCTAGCTTTTTTACTCGCTTAATAGGCGTTGTAAATATTCAAAAACCCCAGTTATATTTTTTATAGCTGGGGTTTTTTATGGCGTAAAATTAAGTAGTCATGCCAAAGGGGTTTGTTTAAAAGTTACTTATGACTTATAATTCCCCTAGATATTTTAAGGAGAAGTCCATGAAGCGTTTTTTATTGCCATTATTTTTGTTATTGCTCTCTAATTTTGCCCAAGCGCAAGGAGATCTTTTACCAGCTGATAAGGCTTTTGCCTTTAAAGCTAGCGTGGTTAATGATGAAATCGTACTGGATTGGAATATTGCCAAAGGTTATTACCTTTATAAAGAAAAAATCAAAATATCGAGCGACTACTCTACGCAACTAGGTGTGGCTAAATTTCCACCAGCTAAGATTAAAAATGACGAATTTTTTGGTCAAGTTGGAATCTACAGAAAGTCTGTCGAAGTCAAAATTCCAATATTAGAGGGTGATGCAGATTCTTTACTAATGAATGTCGTGTTCCAGGGATGTGCTGATTTAGGCGTTTGTTACCCGCCTATCACTAAAGCAGTTGCGCTAGACATTAGCGCTTTGAAAAAACCCTCTTTGGTTGATAACGCCTTTGACATGTTTTCCAAGGTTAAGAAAGGCGCTCAATCCGTTGTTGAAAAGATCCAACCAATCTCTGATGAGCCTCTGCCTGCTGATGAAGCATTCAAATTTTCAGTTGATGCAATTGATGCCAATACGCTGGTTGCTTCGTGGGATATTCATCACGAATATTATTTATATCATGATAAGTTTTTTGTGGATGTTGTGGGTGCAGAACTTGACACCATTAATTTCCCTAAAGGCAAAATCAAAGACGATCCTTTATTCGGTAAAGTACAGGTTCATAAGGGTAGGCTAGAGGTTACGCTGCCGCTTAAAAATATTCAAACTCAAAATATCAGCTTTACAGCTCGCTACCAAGGTTGCTGGACGGGTGGAATTTGTTATCCACCGCAAGAAAAAATTATCAAGATTACTCTGCCTGTTCAAGGCGATGCACCATCAACAAGCATTACAAAAAAGTCATCTGACTCAGCACCTGTAACGCAAGCCACCTCTCCTGACTCACTAAATGAGACAGACAAAATTGCTGCACTATTGCAACAGGATAATATTTTCTGGGTGTTGGTTAGCTTCTTTGGTTTTGGCTTATTACTATCACTCACCCCTTGTGTATTCCCAATGATTCCAATCTTATCGGGCATTATTGTTGGTCAAAAAGGTGAAATAACCACTCGAAAGGCGCTAATCATGTCGATTGTATTTGTCCTAGCAATGAGTGTTACTTATTCTATTGCAGGGGTTTTAGCTGGATACTTTGGTGAAAACTTACAAGTTTTATTCCAGACACCTTGGGTGCTAGTAGTCTTCAGTTTAGTATTTGTTGCACTGGCTTTTTCTATGTTTGGTTATTATGAGATCCAACTACCTGCGGGGCTCCAAGCAAAAATTGCCAATATGAGCAACAAGCAAGAGGGTGGCCATCTAGTTGGTGTTGCCATAATGGGCTTCTTGTCAGCACTAATCGTCGGCCCTTGTGTTGCCCCGCCTTTAGCAGGTGCGCTGATTTATATCGGCCAAACAGGTGATGCTTTATTGGGCGGATTATCACTATTCGTCATGAGCCTAGGTATGGGCGCGCCACTGATCCTAATTGGTGCTGGTGTGTCTAAGCTACCTAGAGCTGGTGGTTGGATGGATAAAGTGAAGTACGTTTTTGGTATTCTTATGTTGGCAGTCGCTATTTGGTTGATTGAACGCATTATTCCGTCTATTGCTTCATTAGCACTTTGGGCGGCAATCTTAAGTATTTCACCAATTGCTATGGGTGTCTTAAACAAGCTCACGGATACGCCAAGTGCTTGGGCTCGAATCTTTAAAGCAATTGGCCTGTTGATTATGTTCTACGGTATCTTGCTTTGGGGCTTGGTTGCTCGTGGTGGTGGTGATATGTTGGCACCACTATCAGGCTGGGGTGCATCTAATACTCAAGTAGCTCAAGTTCATTTACCGTTTGAAAAAATCAAAAGTATCAATGATCTTGACCAGATTTTAGCAAAATCTAAAAAAAATGATCAAGTGGTTATGCTAGATTTTTACGCTGATTGGTGTATTTCTTGTAAGGAGCTAGAGCGCTTTGTGTTTAGTAACAAAGACGCTGTTGATGGTATGAAAAATGCTGTTGCCGTCCAAGCTGATGTGACCAAAAATGATGCGGCTGATAAAGCACTTATGGCCAAATTTAATATTATCGGTCCGCCTGGGATCTTGTTCTTCAAGGCGGGTGTTGAAGATCGTTCTCAGCGTATTATTGGTGAAATCAATGCCCAAGGGTTTCTTGAGCACCTCAACAAAGTTAAGTAAAGACTTAGTCGCTAAAAGTCGTCCAAAGCTGACTAACACTCATGATGTTGGTGGTAAAATCAGGTTTATTTGAAACTTGTTATTAGTATTATGGACATCTTATTGTTAAATGGCCCAAATCTAAATATGCTTGGCACTCGCGAGCCAGATCTTTATGGTGCGCAAACGCTTGATGACATTGTTAAGCACCTAACTCAGCTTGCAGATGAAGCCAGCCTTAGCTTAGATCATCATCAGGATAATTCTGAAGTTGGGCTGATTGATAAAATTCACGCGGCCAGTAGCGATGGTACAAAATACATTATTATCAATCCAGCAGCATTTACACATACATCGGTTGCACTGCGTGATGCGCTTCTAGCTGTGGGTATTGAGTTCACCGAAATTCACTTGTCTAACGTTTATAAACGTGAAGACTTTCGTAAAAAATCTTATTTTTCAGACATTGCACAAGGGGTAATTTCAGGCTTTGGCTCTCAAGGCTATGAATTTGCAATGAGTGTAGCAATCAAACATATTAAATCAAGAGGGTAAAAGATGGACATTCGCAAAGTAAAAAAATTAATGGAATTGTTAGAGCGGTCTGGCATGGCAGAAATTGAAATTCATGAAGGTGAGGAGTCTGTTCGAATCTCTCGCTATGGCGACGCTCCAATGATGCCAGCACCGATGGCAATGCCAATGGCTGCTGCTCCGGCAGCGATCGCAGAAAGCGCAACACCTATTGATCCAGTTAAGGTTATTGATGGTCATCCAATCACATCGCCAATGGTAGGCACCTTCTATGGTTCTGCGTCACCAACATCTAATTCATTTGTCTCTATTGGGCAACATGTTAATCAAGGTGATACAGTTTGTATCGTTGAGGCAATGAAAATCATGAACCAAATCGAAGCAGATCAATCAGGTACAGTGACTGAAATCTTGTGTAGAGATGGCGATGCTGTTGAATTTGGGCAAACGTTGGTTATCATTAAATGATAGTAATGAATAAGATCCAAAAAGTTCTTATCGCTAATCGTGGTGAAATTGCGCTTAGAATCTTGCGAGCTTGTAAAGAGCTTGGCATTAAAACCGTGGCTGTCTATTCAACAGCAGATAAAGATTTAAAACATGTTCGTCTTGCAGACGAGGCTGTTTGTATTGGTCCGCATCCGTCAGCTGATAGTTATTTAAATATTCCAGCACTCATTGCAGCGGCCGAAGTAACCCATGCAGATGCTATTCATCCAGGCTACGGCTTTTTATCAGAAAGTGCTGATTTTGCACAGCGTGTTGAAGAGTGTGGCTTTATTTTTATTGGTCCAAGGGCGCAAAATATTCGCGTTATGGGTGACAAGGTTGCCGCTATTGAAGCCATGCAAAAATCGGGCGTTCCTTGTGTGCCTGGTTCTGATGGTGCACTGGGTGAAAACCCAATCCAAAATCTGGAGATTGCTCGTAATATTGGCTTGCCAATTATTATTAAAGCTTCCGGTGGTGGTGGTGGTCGTGGCATGCAAGTGGTAGAAAATGAATCTGACTTATCTGGCTCAATTGAACTTGCCAAGTCTGAAGGTTTAAGTTTTTTTGGTAATCCAGAAGTCTACATGGAGAAGTTTTTAACCACACCTCGCCATGTAGAGATCCAAATTCTAGCTGATGAGCACGGCAATGCTGTGCACTTGGGTGAGCGAGATTGCTCTATGCAGCGTCGCCACCAAAAAGTGGTAGAAGAAGCGCCAGCACCTGGTATTTCACCAGAGTTGCGTAACAAAATTGGCTCGATTTGTACTAAAGCGTGCCAGGCGATTAGTTATCGCGGTGCAGGTACGTTTGAATTTTTATTTGAAAATGACGAATTTTATTTCATTGAAATGAATACACGTGTGCAAGTAGAGCACCCGGTTACTGAAATGATTACTGGTATTGATATCGTGCGTGAACAGATCCTGATTGCTGATGGGCAAAAACTGTCTTTCACACAAGATGATGTCACCATTAAAGGCTTCTCAATTGAGTGCCGTATTAATGCCGAAGATCCTAATAACTTTATGCCTTCTCCAGGGAAAATCACGCAATATCATGTTGCCGGTGGCCTGGGTGTGCGTGTAGATTCACATGTTTACAATGGTTATACTGTGCCACCACATTACGATTCAATGATCGGCAAACTGATCACTTTTTCTGATACGCGACTGGGTGCCATTGTTAAAATGAAAAATGCTCTGGATGAAATGGTGATTGACGGTATTAAAACCAACATCCCTTTACAAAGAAGAATTATGGAAGACAAAGTGTTTCAAAAAGGCGGTATGAATATTCACTATCTTGAAAAGATGCTTGGAGAGTCGCACTAAGATTTTATAAAATTATGATTAAAGCAGGCATTATTGGTGGCACCGGCTATACCGGTGTAGAACTATTAAGACTCCTTCATAACCATACTGGTGTTGAAGTGGTTGCGATTAGCTCTCGTTCTCTTGATGGAAAACGAGTTGATAGCATTTTTCCTTCACTAGTTGGGCATTCAGATCTTGTGTTCTCGCTACCTAGTGACAACATTCTCAACACTTGTGATGTCATTTTCTTTGCAACACCTCATGGTGTTGCCATGGAAGGTGCAGGTGCTTTTATTGATAAAGGCATTAAAGTAATTGATCTGGGTGCTGATTTTAGAATCACAGATCAAACTGAGTGGTCTAAATGGTACGGCATGGAGCATACTCAAGCAGAACTACTTGATTCAGCTGTTTATGGATTGCCAGAAACCAACCGAGCTCAAATTAAAGATGCAATGTTACTAGCCAATCCGGGTTGTTATCCGACCGCTGTTCAATTAGCACTAAAACCTCTTATTACAAATAAGCTGATTAGCCTTTCTGGCATTGTTGCTGATTGTAAATCAGGCGTTAGTGGCGCTGGTCGCGCAGCCAACCAAGCCATGCTTTTATGTGAAACTAGTGAAAGTCTAAAATCGTATGGAGTGAGCGGACATCGTCATTATCCTGAAATCAAGCAAGCACTTGAAATCTTAGCAGGTGAAACTGTTAACTTTACATTTGTACCTCATTTAGTGCCAATGATTCGCGGCATGCAGGCTACAATTTATGTAGATCTGCTTGATGAAAATATAGATATAAGACCTTATTTTGTTGATACCTATTCTAATGAGCCTTTTGTTACAATATTAGATGATGGAGTTTATCCAGAAACGCGTAGTGTTAAGTCGTCGAACTTTTGCCAGATTTCAGTTCAGAAAATCCCGAATAGCAATAAATTAGTTATTATGTCGGTGATTGATAACTTGGTTAAGGGCGCTTCCGGCCAAGCCGTTCAAAATATGAATATTATGTTTGGTCTTGATGAAACATCAGGGCTAACATCTATTGGGTTATTACCTTAATTTACAGAGGCCTTAATATGTCAGAAGAATTAGAATCAGCAGATATTATTTTTAGCGATAACGCTGCCAATAAAGTATCGACCTTGATTAAAGAAGAAAAAAATAAAGATCTACGCCTAAGAGTGTATATCACGGGTGGCGGCTGTTCAGGTTTTTCTTATGGATTTACGTTTGATCAAGAACATAAAGAGGGAGACTCCGGCGTTGAAAAAAACGGCGTTCAATTAGTAATAGATCCAATGAGCTATCAGTATCTTATCGGTGCAACGGTTGATTATTTAGAAGACTTACAAGGATCACGATTTATTATTCACAATCCTAATGCCAAAACCACTTGTGGTTGTGGCTCGTCTTTTTCAGTTTAGGGCGTTATTGCCTAAATATTATATTATGAAGTTATTTTTTATATAGTGAAAAGTTAAGATTAATACAAGGTAGCCTACTTAATGACAGTTAATAATAAGTATGGCTACCCTACTACAAGTATATGGTAGCTTAATAAGGAGATACTATGATTGAATACGTCCCAGGCCTTGCAGGCATTCCAGCAACAGAGTCTTCCATTTCGTCAATTGATGGGGAAAACGGTATATTGGCTTATCGTGGTTACTCCATTAAAGACCTTGTAAAAAATGCCTCATTCGAAGAAGTGGCAATGCTACTTAGAGATGGAGAATTACCCAGTGCAAAAAAACTAAAAAAATTCCAGTCTGTACTACATAAGCGTTACGAGGTTAAGCGTAATATTCGCCAAATGATGTGGGCCTTGCCAACAGATGGCCATCCAATGGACGTTTTGCAAGCTGCTATTGCGGCGATGGCCACCTTTTATCCAGGTGCAGACGCGAAAAACCCAGACTCTGCTTTTACCCAAAATGCATTGACTAAAATTATTGCCAACATGAGTACTTTAGTAGCTATGTGGGCGAGAATTGGCACAGGCTACGACCCAATTCCACCAAGCAAGGGAATGTCTTATGCGAAAAATTTCCTATACATGTCTTTTGGTGAAGAGCCGGATGATGATATTGTTCAATTGTTTGATGCCTGTTTAATATTACACGCTGAACATACTATCAACGCTAGTACATTCTCAGCCATGGTAACCGCATCAACACTGGCCAACCCTTTTGCTTCAATTTCTGCAGCAGTGGGCACTTTAGCAGGTTCATTGCATGGAGGTGCGAATGAAGACGTGCTAAAAATGCTAGATGAAATCGGTGACGCAAAAAATGCTCGTGGTTATATTGAAAATCGCCTAAAAAATAAACAAGTTATCTGGGGTATGGGTCATCGTGAATATCGTGTTAAAGATCCTCGCGCAACAATTTTGCAAGAAATGATCGAAGCCTACATTAAAAAATCAGGCATTACCTTGTCTAAGCGTTTTGAAACAGCACTAGAAGTAGAGCGAGTATGCGAAGAACTACTATCAGTAAAAGGCGTGTATCCAAATGTAGACTTTTACTCAGGTATCTTATACTCTGAAATTTTTAAAATTCCAAAAGAGCACTTTACCTCAATATTTGCCATGGCGCGTTCTGCTGGCTGGGCAGCACACTGGCATGAACAAGTAGGGCAAAATAGAATTTTTAGACCAACGCAAATATATGTTGGTCATGATTTTAGAGACTACCCAACCAAGTAAACTAATGAAAAATACCACCCATTTCGGCTTTAAAGAAGTAGCCACTGACGATAAACAAAGCCTTGTAAGAGGTGTGTTTGATTCGGTTGCGAGTAAATATGACCTCATGAATGACGTCTTGTCGTTTGGTGCTCATCGCCTGTGGAAGCGCTACACCATTGCATCTTCTAATGTTAAAACTGGTGACAAAGTACTAGACATCGCTGGCGGAACAGGTGATCTAGCCATTGAATTTCGAAAGAAAGTCGGTGAGTCTGGCCAAGTCATCTTGTCTGATATTAACGCCGCTATGCTGGGTGAAGGTCGTAAAAACTTAATCAATAAAGGTGTTTTTGGCGTAGATTATGTCCAGCTTAATGCTCAGTACCTCCCGTTTGAAGACAATACATTTGATTGTATTTCTATTGCTTTTGGCCTTAGAAATGTCACTGATAAAGACCAAGCATTGAGCGAAATGCAAAGAATTTTAAAACCAGGTGGCTGTTTATTAATTTTAGAATTTTCTACAACAGACTCTGAATTTTTAAAAAAATTCTACGACTTTTACTCGTTTAATATCATGCCAAAATTAGGTGGTATTGTTGCTGATGACGAGGAGTCTTACCAATATTTAGCAGAATCTATCCGCAAACACCCTGATCAAGAAACCTTAAAAGATATGGTGCTTGAGGCGGGTTTTGGCTTTTGTGAATATCATAACCTTTCAGGTGGTATTGTGGCCCTTCATAAAGGTATAAAAACCTAAGACGTTATGCAGCACTTTGTTCTTGAGCAAGCACTAAATTTTCTAATTCAAAATGGCTCTGTCGATATCAAGCCTTTGGAATCAAAGGTCATTCGATTTTCTCTGATCGACTCATTCCTAGAAGTTAATTTTGTCTGCACCAATAATCGAATCTTTGTCACTAGCGATACTAACACCCCTAGTGATGTTGCAATCAAACTCAAACCCAATGTATTTTTTGCGCTATTTAAGGGTGAAGATCTTACTGATCTACTTAGGCAGGATAAAATCCAAATCCATGGTGACGTCAAAACTGCCCAGCTCTTGGTTGACTTATTGACAGAGGCTGATATAGACCTAGAAGAAATGCTATCTCAATATACCGGTGATATAGTTGCGCATGAAATTGGCAAAAAAGCCGAAAAATTTAAAAAAATTGCCAAGGACTCATCTAATCCAATCGAAGCGTTGAAAAACGGGCTAAGCAATCTATTGATCAGCCCAAAAGTCTCAAAAAGATACGCCAATAAAAACCAATAACCATGCGTAGTCTTTTTAGGTTTTTGAAAATTTCACGCGTACTAATGCGTTACCGATTAGATTCTCTGGTACTTTCAACACCTTTTCTTAAGAGCTTTAAGCCATTACTGTATTTAACGCCTTGGTATTATTTTCCTATTAAAAAGTATTCAAGAGGCGAAAGAATTCGCCTGGCCCTTGAAGCGTTAGGCCCTATTTATATCAAATTTGGGCAGACTCTCTCTACTCGACCAGACCTTTTGCCTGATGATATCAGTTTAGAGCTCAAAAAACTGCAAGATAGTTGCCCGGCCTTTAGTACACAAAAAGCCAAGCTTATGATTGAAGAGGCTTTGGGTGGAAAAATTAAGCAGCTTTTTAAAACATTTGATGATCAGCCTCTCGCTAGCGCCTCCATTGCTCAAGTTCATACAGCCACCACCTTAGAGGGGCAGGAGGTAGTAGTTAAGGTTGTGCGCCCAGACATTGATAAGCTTATCGCTCGCGATATAAAGCTAATGTATGCATTGGCAAAAATATTTAACAAGCACCCTTTGGCTAAAAAAATTCGACCAATAGAAGTTGTAGAAGAGTTTGAAGCTATTATCATGAATGAGCTGGACATGCGTATTGAAGCTGCGCATTGTGACAAAATTAGAGAAAATTTTGAACATTCTGATCTACTCTACATTCCAAAGGTCTATCATCATCTAAGCCGAACTAGCGTACTCACAACTGAGCGTATCTATGGCACGCCAGTTGGTGAAATTGAAACACTCAAAGCTAAAAATATTGACATGAAGCGCTTGGCAGAAGAAGGCGTGATTATCTTCTTCACACAAGTGTTTAAACACAATTTTTTCCATGCTGATATGCACCCTGGTAATATTTTTGTTTCTGATACCGGTCAGTACATTGGTGTGGATTTTGGCATCATGGGCTCGTTACGCGAAGAAGACAAGGATTTTTTAGCAGACATATTTTTAGCCTTTTTTAATCAAAACTACCAAAAAGTAGCGCAAGTTTACATAGACTCTGGCTGGGTAGGTGTCAACACTGACGAAAAAGCTTTTGAGGCTGCTGTGCAAAAAATTTGTGATCCGATGTTTGACAAGCCACTAGGCGATATATCTTTTGGACAAGTTTTGTTAGACTTAATCCAAGAGGCAAAAAATTTCGACATCAAAGTTCAGCCGCAACTGTTATTATTAGATAAGACGTTGCTTAATATTGAGGGCCTAGGCAGGCAGCTTTATCCGCAACTAGATTTGTGGTCAACTGCTAAACCATTTTTAGAAGATTTAATGAAAGAGAAATACAGCATGAAAAAAACCTTTGAAAAACTAAAAGAAGATGCCCCGCAACTATTGAGAGATATTCCAGAGCTTCCGGCACTAACTATTAATGCACTAAAGCAGCTTAGCAAACTAAAGGATATGGATAGGCTCTATACCCAGCAAACTGAGAAGATTGTTAACCAATTAAGTGAGAACGCCAACAGGCAAACTGCTGCCCTATTTTCTGGATCACTATTGATCTTATCAGGTGTTTTTGCCGTTAACTCCTTGTGGGTTGCGAGTGGTGTCGGCGCGATAGTGGCCCTGCTATTCTGGATCAAGTCTAGATAGCCTTTCAGAGGGGATTTATTTAGGGTAAAATTAACCCGTTGATATATTTGGTCGCAAAATATATAAACTAAGTCAACACCCTTATTATGGTGTTTTTTTTATTTTACGGAGTATAAACATGAGTTTAACAATCAATGCAACAAAGCGTGAAGATCAAGGTAAAGGTGCGAGCCGCCGCCTACGTCACGCAGAAAAAATCCCTGCAATTATTTATGGTGCGGGTAAAGCCCCAACTAACATCACCCTAAGTATTCACGAAATTACACACTTATTAGAAAAAGAAGAGTCTTTTAACTCTGTATTAGATCTAATGGTTGGCAAGAAGAAAGAGGCGGTGATCATTAAAGATTTGCAACGTCATCCTGCAAAAAATCTTGTTACTCATGTTGACTTCTTGCGTATTAACTTAAAACAAGCGCTTGTTACAAATGTTCCTCTACATTTTATCGGTTCTGATAAAAATGAAAACGTTCGTTTAGGCGCTATCCTTAATCAGTTTGTTACTTCTGTTGAAGTATCGTGCTTACCGGACGACCTTCCGACTTCAATTGACGTAGATATCACTAACTTAGCGTTAGGTGGTCACATCAGTCTAACTGGCTTAGTTATGCCTGAAGGTGTAACTCTAACAGCTCTAACACATGGCGATATCGAGGCACACGACCAGAGTGTTGTTGCTGTTCAAGAAGCTAAGATTATGGCTGAAGTTGAAGATGATGCACCAGTTGCACCTGAAACTGAAGTAACTGGCCAAGATGCAGCTGATGCAGAAGAAGAGTCAGACTCTAAGTAAATAATTATGGCAATAAAACTGATTGTTGGCCTGGGAAATCCAGGCAAGGATTATCAGTCGCATCGTCATAATGTTGGGTTTTGGTTTTGTGATGCACTGGCCAATTTATACTCAGCCACCTTCAAAAAGGAAGCTAAATTTTTCGGCGATGTGACACAAATCACCATCGCTGGTGTTGGCGTTCGTCTATTAAAACCTGGCACGTTCATGAACCGATCGGGCCAATCTATTCAGGCTTTAGCAAGGTTCTATCAACTAGAGGCCGATGAAATATTGGTTGTCCATGATGAGCTTGACTTGGATGCGGGCGTTGCTAGGCTTAAGGCTGAAGGTGGGCATGGTGGTCATAATGGCTTACGTGATACTATTAAAGTACTAGATACCAAGGCTTTTTATCGATTACGTCTTGGTATTGGTCATCCTGGTAATAAAGAACAGGTGGCTGATTATGTTCTACATTCGCCAAATAAAAGCGAACTAGAGCATATTCAAAACGCAATGATAGACTCGCTACAAGTCATTGAAGAAGTTGTCAAGGGCAATATAGATCAAGCCATGAAAAACTTACATACAAAATAATAGGCACGGCTCGCTGGAGCTAAAAGGAGAAAAAAATGGGATTTAAATGTGGTATTGTTGGACTGCCCAATGTAGGGAAATCAACCCTATTTAATGCGTTAACCCAGGCTGGCATCGCGTCAGAAAACTATCCTTTTTGCACCATTGAGCCTAATGTTGGCATCGTGCCAATCAATGATAAGCGCCTTAATGAGCTGGCAAAAATTGTTAACCCTCAAAAAATTCTACCAACGACGATGGAGTTTGTCGACATTGCTGGATTAGTAGAAGGCGCCTCTAAGGGTGAAGGACTGGGCAACCAGTTTTTAACCAACATCCGTGAAACTGATGCAATCGTTCACGTGGTTCGTTGCTTTGAAAATGATGATATTATCCATGTTGCGGGCAAAATATCGCCTTTAGATGACATCGAGATTATCAATACAGAGCTTATCCTCGCTGACCTTGCTGTCGTGGAAAAACTCTTACAGAAAGCGCTTAAAAATACTAAGTCTGGTCAACAAGGCGGCGTGCCACTGAAGGAATTATTAGAAAAAATATTACCTGCATTGGAAGCTGGACACAGCGCAAGAAGTCTTGAATTTGACGAAGAAGAGCTAAAGCTTCTACGCGGATTTCAACTACTCACTATCAAGCCTGTTCTTTATATGGCTAATGTTAGTGAGGAGGGTTTTGAGAACAATCCGCTTTTAGATGCGGTTGATCAATTTGCAAAACATGAAGGTGCTCAAGTTGTTGCTATTTGCGCTGATATTGAAGCTGAAATTTCAGAGCTAGATGCAGATGAAAAACAAGATTTTCTAGATGAAATGGGCCAAACAGAAGCGGGGCTTGATCGTCTAATCAGAGCAGGATACTCTCTGCTTGGATTGCAAACCTACTTCACAGCAGGTGTTCAAGAGGTTCGTGCCTGGACTATTAATATTGGTGATAGCGCACCACAAGCGGCAGGAAAAATCCATGGAGATTTCGAAAAGGGTTTTATTCGAGCTGAAACAATTGCCTATGATGACTTTATTAAATTCGGCGGTGAGAAAGGCGCCAAAGAAGCCGGAAAACTACGCTCTGAAGGTAAGGAATACATTGTCCAAGATGGTGATGTGGTACACTTCTTGTTTAATGTTTAGTTCTAATATTTAAGGTTTACTCGAAAATGATGAAATCCAAAAAAGACACCAAAATCTTATTAATTTTAGACGGCTGGGGGCATTCTGAAACAATTGAAAACAATGCGATTGCTCAGGCAAAAACACCAGTTTGGGATCGCTTTAATCAAGAATTTCAACACTCTCTAATCCTAACCAGTGGCGAACAGGTAGGTCTACCTGGCGAGCAAATGGGCAACTCAGAAGTGGGCCACCTTAACTTGGGCGCAGGTCGTGTTGTTAAACAGGACTTTACTCGTATTCAGAATGAAATACAAAATGGTGATTTCTTTAGAAACCCAACGCTAAGAAACTCTCTTGAATATGCCAATGAGAACAATAAGGCCGTTCACATCATGGGGTTATTATCTGATGGTGGTGTGCATTCTCACGAAGACCAGCTGCATGGCATGCTTGAAATGGCAAAAAAATACGACTGTCAAGACGTGTATTTACACATATTTACTGACGGTAGAGACTGTGCTCAAAAAAGTGCCAAGAAATACATTCAAAAATTAGAAGACAAAATTGTCAACCTAGGTGTTGGCGAGATTGCAACCATTATTGGGCGATATTTTTCTATGGATAGAGATAATCGCTGGTCACGCATACGCTGTGCCTATGAGCTTATCTCAAAAGGCAAGTCTAAATTCTTAGCCAGAACCGCTATGGACGCAATTGATCAGGCTTATGCGCGAGGTGAAACTGATGAATTCATTCAGTCAACCGTTATCAATGCGCCAGTCGTAATCAACGAAGGCGACGTTCTGATTTTCATGAACTATCGCGCCGATCGTGCACGCCAAATTACCCAAGCCTTTACGGATGAAAATTTCCAAGGATTTTCACGTGGAACCTTTGTATCTAACCAATTTGTTTGTCTAACTGAATATAAAAAAGACTTCAATTTACCCGTTGCCTATCCATCCTCCAAGCTCAACAACGTACTTGGAGAATATTTAGCCGACCTAGGTATGACGCAGCTTAGAATTGCCGAAACCGAGAAGTACGCTCATGTCACTTTCTTTTTAAATGGCGGTGTTGAGCGTCCATTTAATGGTGAAGACCGTGTCTTAATACCATCTCCAGAAGTTGCAACCTACGACCTTCAGCCAGAAATGAGCGCTTTTGAATTAACTGATGCGCTAGTTGAAAATATCGAAAGCCAAAAGTACGATTTAATTATTTGCAACTTTGCTAATACTGACATGGTTGGTCATTCCGGAATGCTTGATGCCGCCATTAAAGCGGTTGAAGCAGTAGACGCTTGTTTAGGGCTTATTTACCAAGCAATTAAATCCATTGATGGTGAAATGTTAATCACAGCTGACCATGGTAATGTGGAGCAGATGTTCAACCTAGAAACACATGAAGTGCATACGGCTCATACTAATAATCCGGTGCCATTAATATTTGTCAGCTCTAGAGAGGCAACAATAGCTGAGCCTTGCAAAGGAGCGCTGTCTGATATTGCACCAACTTTATTAGCCATGATGGGCGTTGATCAACCAAATGAAATGACTGGCAAAAGTTTACTAACATTTAAGTAAAATAAACGACATATAAAAAATAATTTAGGAGAAAACATGAAACAAGAAAATTTTATTGCACCATCGATTTTAGCGGCAGACTTTGCCAAACTGGGTGAGGAAGTTGATAACGTATTACGTGATGGCGCTGACATTGTTCATTTTGACGTAATGGACAATCATTACGTGCCAAACTTAACGATCGGTCCACTAGTTTGTGAAGCTCTTAGAAATCATGGTGTTACTGCACCGATTGATGTTCATTTGATGGTTAAGCCAGTTGACAGACTAATCCCTGATTTTGTTGCTGCTGGCGCATCATATATTACTTTCCATCCTGAAGCTTCGGAGCATATTGACAGAACTTTGGCCATGATTAAAGAAAGTGGCTGTAAAGCGGGCCTGGTATTCAATCCAGCAACGCCGCTTCACGTATTAGAAAATGTAATGGATAAGCTAGACATGATCCTTCTGATGTCTGTTAATCCAGGTTTTGGCGGTCAGTCTTTCATTCCTCATACATTAGAAAAATGTCGTCAAGTGCGCAAACTAATTGACGCAAGCGGCAAAGACATTCGTTTAGAAGTTGATGGTGGCGTTAAGATTGATAACATTCGTGAGGTTGCAGAAGCTGGTGCAGACACGTTTGTAGCAGGATCAGCAATCTTTAGCACTGATAACTATAAAACGACTATCGATGCGATGCGAGCAGAGCTTGCTAAGGCAAAATAGTAAGCATTGTTATCGTCTAACCGCTTGATACATCAGCGTTAATTCGGTATAATTGTTTTTTTTAAGATTTTACTTGGACGTTTAAAAACTCAGAAAAAATCTAAAGTTGAGTTAGGCGCTTGTAAATCAAGCGCCTAACTCGTTTTAATGTATCACACAGCTCGACATAGTAATCAGGGTGCCCTAAAAGGGGTTGATTATTAGAAGCTGTGGAAGGGAGCGTTATAAAAAAACGCTCTGTTAACCCCATGGAGAAATAAAAATGGCAAAAACGTCAATGAAAAAAATGCTTGAAGCAGGTGTACACTTTGGTCACCGCTCACGCTTCTGGCATCCAAAAATGGATCAATACATCTACGGTACTCGTAACGGTGTTCATATTATCAACTTAGAGAAAACATTACCTCTATTTAATGATGTTCTTAATTTCGCATCTAAAACTGCTGCTGCTGGTCGTACAATTCTTTTTGTCGGTACTAAGCGCGCAGCTGGTGACATCATGAAGGAAGAAGCAATGCGTTGTGGAATGCCTTATGTGAATCACCGTTGGTTAGGTGGCATGATGACAAACTACAAGACTATCAAGGCATCTATTAAGCGTCTAAAAGATCTTGAGTTTTTAGCAGAAGAAAACTTCTCACAGTTTGGCAAGAAAGAAGCGCTAATGATGACTCGTGAAATGACTAAACTAGAACGTAGTCTTGGTGGTATTAAAGATCTTGGTGGTATTCCTGATGTGGTGTTCGTGGTCGATATTGGTCATGAAAAAAATGCTATTGCAGAATCTAAAAAATTAGGCCTTCCAATTATTGGTATCGTAGATACAAACTACAATCCAGAAGGTATCGATTACGTTGTGCCTGGCAACGATGACTCTATCAGAGCAATTGGTTACTACGCGCGAGAAATTGCTAATGCAGTACTAGAAGCAAAAGCAGCAGCGGGTACACAAATTAAAAAGAAAGCACCGGCTAAAAAAGCTGAGGCACCAGTTGCAACAGAAACTAAAGTAGAAGCTAAAGTTGAAACACCGACAGTAGAAACTAAACCAGCCGCTAAGAAAAAAGCGCCAGCTAAAAAAGCTGAAACACCAGTTGTAGCTAAAGTTGAAGTAGCAGTAGCAGTAGAAGCAAACCTTAGTGACATGCTGAAAGCAGAATTAGTTGCACTTGCTAAAGAAAAAGGCATTGAAATCGCTAGTAAAGATACAAAAGCAGATATTATTGCAAAACTTGCGTAACTCATAAAATACTCATCCCCTGCTTACGGGGGATACCAATATACATAGGAGATAATTATGGCAATTACGGCTGCTTTAGTTAAAGATCTAAGAGAGAGAACCGGCGCAGGCATGATGGACTGCAAAAGAGCATTGACTGAAACTAATGGTGACATGGAGGCAGCAATCGACTTGATGCGTGCCTCTGGTGCAGCAAAAGCTGCAAAAAAATCAGGCCGTGTTGCTGCTGAAGGCTTAGTCAAAGTTAATATTAGCGATGACAATAAAACAGCAACTATTTTAGAGGTTAACTCTGAAACTGATTTTGTTACTAAGGGTGACGATTTTATTAACTTCGTTAATACGCTTGGTGAGTTAGCACTTAAAACAAAACCTGCAGACATTGAAGAGTTCTTAACTCAAACACTAGACAACGGCGACTCACTTGATAAAGCTCGTGAAGATATCGTAGCCAAAGTGGGTGAAAACGTTTCAATCAGACGTGTTAAAACTGTAACTGTTGACTCTGGCGTAATCGGTGCATACAAGCACGGTGAGCGCATTGCAGTATTAGCTGTTCTAGAAGGTGGCGACGAGACATTAGCAAAAGATATTGCTATGCATATTGCTGCTACACGTCCTGAATGTGTTACTGAAGACCAGCTAGATGCTGCTCTACTAGAAAGAGAAAAAGCAATTTTTGTTGAACAAGCACGTGAATCTGGCAAGCCAGAAAACATCATTGAAAAAATGATTGGTGGCCGTATGAAGAAGTTTGTTAATGAAGTGACTCTTTATGGTCAAGCATTTGTTAAGGACCCAGACACAACGGTTGGTGCACTTGCGAAAGCGAGTGGTGCAGAGGTTGTTTCTTTTGTCCGATACGAAGTTGGTGAAGGTATCGAGAAAAAAGAAGAGAACTTTGCAGATGAAGTTGCTGCTCAAATGAAAGGCTAAGCTTTAAACTGATTCTAGTTTTAAAAGGGCGCGAAAGCGCCTTTTTAATCGCCTAAACAATATTTAATGCTACATCTAAGCAATCATTTAAATCACAAGTTTGAACAACTAAATCACTTTGGCAGCTTTCTGTTATTAGTTTTTTTAGCTGCAGCAACTGCTGATCACTGATCAATCCTGGATGGCGGGTAACTCTAAGCTGATAATCAACCCCAGAGGCTAATAGTATCTCTAAGGATGCCCAAGCTTTATCTCCAGATTTCGGTGTTTGTGTGATTTTTTCGTATTCCAAAGGCAGGTGTTTTATATCAAAACCCACCCAGTCAACCTGATCCAAACACTGCTCAAATCGCTTGGGGTAGGCTCCCCCTGTATGCAGACCCACTTTAAAACCTAGCGCCTTAACTTGTAATATAGCGTCATACAAATCACTTTGCAAACAGGGTTCACCGCCACTAAACACCACCGCATCTAGTAAGCCTTGCCTTAATTTAATAAACTCAAGAATGTCACGCCATTTAAACTGAGCATCTGTCTCGACAGGGATTAAGTCATGATTATGACAATACCGACAACGCCATCCACAACCCTGTGTAAAAACAACACAAGCTAAATGATCAGGATAATCTATCGTTGTTAGCGGCTCAAAGCCGCCAACACTAATAGCCATATTATCAGCCTACCTTCTGCTCTTTGAAACTAACCCTTTCAGCGTGTTCAGACTGCTTTCCTGGATTGAAACTAGTAACAGGTCGGTGATACCCCATAACTCGTGTCCATACTTCGCAGACCTGTCTTTCACTATTGGTTAACAATATTTTCTGATTTTTCATGCTTATCTCCTGTTGTTTTAAGTTGTTTTTTTGCTAATAATACTTCATCACATTTTGGACAGTATTCATGCTCCCCTGCTAAATATCCATGTGTTGGACAGATTGAAAAGGTTGGGGTGATGGTGATATATGGCAGACGAAAGTTTTCCAAAGAGCGCTTCACCATTTTCATGCAGGCCTCTCCACTACTGATTCTTTCGCCCATATAAAGGTGTAACACTGTACCGCCCGTATATTTTGTTTGCAATTCATCTTGTTTTTCCAGTGCCTCGAATGGGTCAGAGGTATAGCCTACAGGTAGCTGAGATGAGTTTGTATAATAAGGCTTTTCATCGCTACCCGCATGTAAAATATCAGTATAGCGCTTCATGTCTTCTTTGGCAAAACGATACGTGGTACCTTCAGCAGGTGTTGCTTCTAGGTTAAACATATGTCCTGTTTGCTCTTGAAATTCAATCATACGCATACGAATATGATCTAAAAACTCTACTGCCATTGCATGTCCATATTCAGAGGCGATATCATTTTTATCATTGCTAAAATTACGAATCATTTCATTAATTCCATTCACGCCAATTGTTGAAAAATGATTTCTTAGCGTGCCAAGATAGCGCTTCGTATAGGGGAACAAGCCATCGTCCATTAATTTTTGCACCACTTTGCGCTTAACCTCTAAAGAATCTTTGGCCATTAGCAACAAGACATCTAATTGCTCATACAAGCCTTTTTTATCACTTTTGTGCGTATATCCTAGGCGAGCGCAGTTGATGGTGACCACGCCTAGTGAGCCTGTTTGCTCTGCTGATCCAAACAATCCGTTACCGCGCTTTAACAATTCATTAAGATCTAGCTGCAAACGACAACACATTGATCTAACCATATTTGGCTTCAAATCAGAGTTTAAAAAATTCTGAAAATAAGGCAGACCATACTTGGCTGTCATATCAAATAAACGCTTGGCGTTTTCACTTTCCCAAGGAAAGTCAGGTGTCATATTATAAGTTGGAATTGGAAAAGTGAAAACTCGACTCTTGGCATCGCCCTCTGTCATTACCTCAATATAGGCCCGATTAATCATATCCATCTCTACTTGCAAATCACCATAAGTAAATGGCATTTCCTCATCACCCATCATCGGCACTTGGTCGCGCAAATCTTCAGGACAAACCCAATCAAAAGTAAGGTTGGTAAATGGCGTTTGCGTACCCCAACGAGAAGGAACATTTAAATTATAGATAAGTTCCTGAATACTCTGCTTAACCTCTTTATAGCTTAAATTGTCTAGACGAATATAAGGCGCTACATACGTGTCAAAAGAGCTAAATGCCTGTGCTCCGGCCCACTCATTTTGCAAGGTTCCTAAAAAATTAACTATTTGTCCTACCGCACTAGTTAGGTGCTTTGGCGGACCCGCCTCAATCCTATTTTCCACGCCATTCAAGCCTTCTCTTAATAATGTCCTGAGTGACCAGCCAGCGCAATAGCCTGCCAACATATCCAGGTCATGAATGTGTAAATCTCCTTGGCGATGGGCGTTGCCAATCTCGGGCGCATAGACATGAGACAGCCAATAATTAGCAATCACCTTACCTGATACATTTAAAATTAGTCCACCCAAGGAATACCCTTGATTAGCATTGGCATTGACCCGCCAATCTGCCCGATCTACATACTCATTAATGCTTGATGCAACATCAACCAGTGTTTTTTTATCCTCTCGTAGTGTTTTGTGCTTGGCTCGATATTCGATATATGTTCTGGCTGTTTTAACAAAATTAGATGATATAAGCGCCTGCTCTACAATGTCTTGAATGCGCTCAATTCCCGGCTCACTTTCAGCTGAATATCCCAAAACCTTAAGAACCTGAATGGCGAGCAAGCTTGCTTCATTTTCATCAAATTCTTGCGTAACTTGGCCTGCCCTAAGTATGGCCAAATGAATTTTTTCACTGTCAAAAATGACAGTCGTGCCATTTCTTTTTATAGCGCTGCGCGGCGTATTTGCATTAGTAACATCCATGTTATTCCCCAATATAACGAGGCCATTGCATAATTATGGAAATGCCTCTATTAATAAAAACGTCTGCTAATCAGACTAACACTATATGTAGTGTTTTTATATTATAAAATAACTATATATAGTGTTACATTGATGTAAATCAATATCTTTAATTTTAATTTAAAATACTTTAATTGATTGATTTGTATCAATCAAAATTATTGCTCATTGACTTAAAATAAATAAATTACCATAATTGCCCTCTATTTATGTCACCTTCCAACGCCTTAAACTATGCTTTTTCATTAATTCCGTCGCCTTTTTCATTAGTACCTAATCTGATTAGTAACAAAATAATTGTCGCCTTGTTCAATCAAGTATTTAAACAAGCCATTGAAGCTGGGGACCTGGATTTTTTAAAAGGCAATTGGGTGTCTATCAAGGTGACTGATATAGATTTGGAGTTTGCATTTAGCCTAAAAGGGGGAAGCCTTATTGATGACTCGCAGCGACACAGCCATGATTTGAGTATTCGAGCTAAGGCCTGTGACTTCTTATCCATGATTACCAAACAAAAAGACCCTGACACTTTATTTTTTCAGCGAAAAATCCAAATGCAGGGCTCAACCGAGCTCGGCTTGTATGTCAAAAACTTTTTGGATGCTTTTGAGGTTGAATCACATTGGTTTAGTCATAAAACTGATCGGGCCCTTCAAAAAGGCTACCCCTTGCTCAAAAAAATATTTTGTAAAGACGGTTAAGGTAATCCTAATATTTACTACACCCTCGTGAAACCTGATACCACCACTGCCATGCGCGGGCTTATTGCGCAAATAAAAACAACCCTACCTCTTGATGGCGTTGTTAGTGGCTTTTGCTCTGATACTTGCTCAGGATGCTCCTTAAAGTTGGTAGATTTTCTAGCATTAGAAATTGACGAATGGGAATATAAGATTAGCCAGTTGATTGTGCCAAATTTTAAAGATATTGACAGGTTGGCAAAAATGGCCAACAAAATCCGTGCAGTGCTTATACAAAATAAGCTACTTTAATAGTTGGTTACGCAATATTTGTTAACCCAAATCAATGTCATATACATGCATCCACGATAAACTGTCTACTTTTACTTTGGGCACTTATATGCAAAGTACACAATACGCAGCTGCAATCAACTCTCCTTTTTTATTAGGCAATGAAGATCTTTACCAACATTGGCGCGATAAAAAACTCAGCACACATCCTTGCAAAATAGAAGATTTATTGATTGAGGTTAAAGACCCAAGAAGCCTATCTGATATTGAATACGGGGCCTTATTAAAACTAACGCAAACAGCTAATATGGCTATTTATGTTGGCAATACTGGCGCTGATCCAGCGCCAGAAATACCCATGGCTGTCGCCAATAGGTTTGGACTGGAGCAAATAAATAAAAATTGGCTAGCCGATGATAATGGCCTTACCTCATTAACTGTAGCTAATGAAGGTGTGAGACAAAACTATATTCCCTATACTAATCGTCTAATCAATTGGCATACTGATGGTTACTATAATGCTGCTGACAAACAGGTGCACGCTCTAAATCTCCATGTTGTCCAAAAAGCCGCTAGTGGTGGCGAAAATCAGCTGATGGACCATGAAATTGCCTATCTGTTGTTACGCGAAAAGAGCCCTGACTATATCAAAGCCTTAATGTCCAATGATGCCATGCTAATTCCAGCTGGCACCAAGGCTGATGGTAGTGTACGTCCAGACCGGCCCGGCCCTGTATTTAGCATTACTAACCAAGGAAATTTACACATGCGCTATACTGCCAGAAAACGCAATATTAAATGGTCACAAAATCCATTAGTTCAGGAGGCTGTTACTCATTTGGAAGCCATTCTTAACGATCAAGGCTCTGCCTATATTTTTAGAGGCTTGTTAGAATCTGGCATGGGGCTTATCAGTAACAATGTACTCCATGATAGAGCGGCCTTTACCGACAACAAAGAAAACAAACGCCATTATTATCGTGCAAGATATTTTGACCGCCTCTCCAATACTGATGTAATAGATTTTATCTAAACGGGTTGATTTATAAGCTCAATCTGTTTCATGCCTGCCTGATCAAACCAGTATCCGTCACACTGTTTCTGTGCAATTAAATGATCTATTTTTAATTGCGCTTCGACAGTCGACAGCGTGCTGTCAATGACTTCTTTAAAAATACTAATAACATCAATAGTGTGCTTTGCTTCAGGACTAATGCGAACAATATCAACACCCATATCACTCATTTGCTTTAAGTTCTTAATTAAATTATAAGTATCACTAGACAGTGTTTGAATGCCGTTCATAACCAAAAATTCCTCATTCTCTTTGGTTGATAATAATAAGCCATCTTCGTGATCAATACACTTATACTGACAATCATCTTTATCCAAATTATAGGCTCTAGCAGTAAAACAACGTGCTGAAAAAGCCAGCGGCAACCTGCCAAAAGCGAATACTTCAGTCTCTAAACTATCGTTCGTATCATTAATAATACCTGCCAATGTTTCATGTGATAATTCAACGGGAAGACACCAACGTTTTAGACCTTTATTAAAAAGTACGTTCAAACTTTGTGCGTTATACATATTAACACTTGGCCCAACGGTAAACGATTTTGCCTTTTTGCTCAATAGCCCAATAGCCGCAAAATCATTGGCCTCCACTAAAAACTGCTCTGTACTTACAATTCTATTGAGGCGCTTAAGCTCAGAATCTGCTTCTAGTAAGGTTAGGGTCGATAAAACCACCTGCTTGCCTGCTTCTATTAGCTGCCGGGCAATTTCTAGCCAATCATCGAATTTTAATTCATGTCGTTTTGAGCAAACCACCTCACCCAGATAAACAATATCAACAGGCGATTTTGCAACTTGCTTGTAAAACTCAACAACTTGCTGTTTAGGCCAATAATAATAGATAGGGCCTAATGAAATTTTCACTGCCAACTCCTATGATAGGCACCAAGCGTGGTTTGAAAGCCTTCAGAAATTTCAGATAAATCTCGATTCCTCTCCTCATTAATCTGATAATCACCCTTGTCTAGCTGCTTAAGCGCCTCTGACCATGTTTTGGCGACCACCTTAATATAAGCAGGGGATCTTTGCCTACCCTCTATTTTAATTGCCTTGACGCCAATCGCTTGCAGCTCGGGCAATATATCCAATGTATTTAGACTAGTCGGCTCCTCTAAGGCGTAATAAGTATTACCCATTGATTCAAACCTACCTTTGCACAATGTTGGGTAGCCAGCTACCTCATCCTTTTCATAAGCATCAATTAACACGCCACCAAGGCGTGTTTCAAGCTGCATGTCGTTTTCTATATATTCAACATGAGATGCAGGGGAGCAAGCGCCATAAGTATTAGGGGAAAGCCCTGTTACATAGGATGACAAAATACAGCGCCCTTCAACCATTACACATAAAGATCCAAAACCAAATACTTCAATATCCACCGGTGAATTTTCAACAACTTTCTGCACCTGGGCAAGTGACAAAACCCTGGGTAATACGGCGCGCTTAATATTAAAATTTTGATAATAAAAATCCAACGCCTCATAGCTTGTTGCTGAACCTTGCACTGATAAATGAAGATTTAAATCTGGATGATGGGTACTGGCATACTCCATCAAACCTATATCTGCCAAAATAATGGCGTCAACACCAATTCTTGCCGCCTTATCAACGGCATCAATCCAGCGCCCCCATCCTGAAGGCTGTGGATAAGTATTAATGGCTACATAAATTTTCTTGCCTCGATCGTGGGCATAATTAACCCCTTGCTTAGCTCGATCTTCATTGAAGTTTAAGCCTGCAAAATGGCGTGCGTTAGTGTCATCACCAAAGCCTATATAAACCGTATCAGCGCCATTATCAATTGCAATTTTAAGCGCCGGCAAGTTGCCTGCTGGACACACTAACTCCATAAATTTCTTCCTTATTTTGGCTTATTAATTTACGCTCAATAGCATTAAGAACCGCCCACTTTTTAGAACACCATTTTGGTGCCAATAATTGCTCTACACTAGCTGTACCCGTCAACCGATGATAAATCATATCTCTAGGCGCTAGAGCGATTAAACCTGCAACAATATCAACATACTCCTCCATAGACAAAGGCGAGTAATTGCCTCGTCGATAATCATTTGCCAGCATGGTTCCTTTAACCACATGCAGAGGATGATATTTAAGCCCATCAACCCCTAATTCTAAAACGCGCCCGAGTGTTTGCTCATAGTGCTGCCTGCCCTCTCCGGGAAGGCCAATGATTAAATGGGTGCAAACTCGAACCCCTCGAGACCTCGCTCTGATTAATGCATCTTTGTATTCTTTAAACCCATGACCTCTATTAACTTTATTAAGTGTTTCATCAAAACTGGACTGTAGTCCTAATTCTAGCCAAACTTCAAAACCACGATTCTGATAATCAACCAATAAATCGATCACCTTGTCAGGCACACAATCAGGCCGAGTTCCAATTGACAGTCCAATAACATCTTGCTCAGCTAGTGCCTTTTCATACATGGCCGATAACACCTCTACATCCCCATAGGTATTGGTATAGGCTTGAAAATAAGCGATATATTTTTTTGCACCCGTTCTTTTAATAATAACTTCACGACCACTTTGAATTTGTTGCAATAGAGGTTTTGGCATTCTACCATTAGGACTAAAGCTCGCATTATTGCAAAAAGTACAGCCGCCAATGCCTTTCGATCCGTCGCGATTAGGACAACTAAGTCCCGCATCAATCGCTACTTTATGCACCCGTTCACCATATTTTTTTAAGAGCGATTGGCCCAATGTATTTACGTAGTCAGAAAGCAAGTGTCATCAATAAAAATTAATCAGTTTTTATTGTAACAATAGTTCAACAACTGTGTATTGATGCACATCAAGCAAGTTAAAACTTTATTTTGGCCAAAAAAAACCACCCCGAAGGGTGGTTTTAGCTAAAAACGATTGAGTTAACTCAATCGCTTAACGTGAGTGCTAATTACTTAGCAGTTGTTTCACGTGAGTCTACAGCAGAGCTAGTCTTAGCGTCTGCGTAACCTTTAGCGTATGCATCTGCTTGAGCCTTAGCAAAAGCGTCAGCTTGACCTTTAGCGTATGCATCAGCAACACCTTTAGCGTTAGCGTCAGCAACACCAGCGAATTTACCGTCTGTAGTCGCGTTAGAAACGTTCTTAGTAGCGTTCTTGTTGTTGTAATGGAAACCCCAATCAGAATCGTTGTTCATGTCGTTGTTGTTTGCAAAAGGACCCATGTTTTGAGCGCCATTGAAAGGACCCATGTTAGAACCACCGTTGAAAGGACCCATGTTCTGTCCACCAGTAAAAGGACCCATGTTAGAACCTGAGTTCATAGGACCGAAGTTAGAACCACCGTCAAAAGGACCCCAGTTAGACATGCCGTTACCGTTAGTCCAACCGTTGTTGTTGTTGTTACCAAAAAAAGCTGAAGCTGAAGTAGCTGCTACTAAAGTAGTAATTGCGATAATTTTTTTCATGTTAATCTCCTAGATTATTTTTTAAATTTTTTAACAGAGTCATTATTGATTCTGTTTTAAAGTGCTGAACTCTTGTTCTGCATGGTGAGTATTATATAACAATTATATTAGAAGTCAATGATATTCTTTTATTTTTTTTTACATATCCTATAAATCATTGCTGTGAAAGCGTTTATATCATTAAAAAAATATTGAAAAAAATTAATATCATCTAAAAAAATCCTTAAAAGTGCTTAAAAAGCAACCAAAAAGACTGTTTTATCTTAGCAAGAGGGGTTTTTTAGGTGCTTATCTGTGCAAATTATAAAAATTTAGCAAATATTGAGAATGAACCCGTTTATAGCTATCGCTCTTAACAAAAACAAAAAAACCGCTATAAATAGCGGCCCTAGATTAAGTCAAGCCTTGTTAATTACTGATCGGTGTTAACTCTAGGCGTAGATGAAGCAGCGGGCGATAAGCGCTGACCCTGTATTTGCTCTCTAACCGCTTGTTGAGCATTTTGAGACTGCGATTGCATCTGCTTATAGCCTTCATTAAAATTTACTGGCATTTCGTTAACGAAAAATGTTTTGCTGCCTGAGCCTTTAATTTGATCTAGCGTTTTACTAAAGTCTGTCTCTTGTAACCAATTACTCGGCTGGATTTGATTAGGCGTAGCCATCATTGCGTTATTTTGTTGGAATGCATTATTTTTAAGTGTGCCTGAGCGTACACCGTAGCGACTCATGTTACGTGCGTCATTTTGTGGTGAATATTGCTTACCCGAAGACATTGGATTCCAATTAGAGCCATTGCTCCAAGGAGCTTGGCTCGTGTGGCCCGTGCCGTTACCAAAAGGTGTGAAGCTGTCGGCATTAAAAAATGCAGTAGCACTCATAGATGTAGCCGCTAAGCCAATCAGAAAATAATTAATTTTTTTCATAGTACGTGACTTGGTAAATATAATGTATATTATTATACCATAATATACATTATATTTCAAGCCAACTAAAAACCGTAGCTTAGTTTTGCAAAGATTCGGTCGTTATCCTTATAGCTATCAATAGTAAGATTATCACCTGATAGATAATCAATAACGCCAGCACTCACTGATATTTGATCATCAACCGCATAATCAAGCTCAAACCTAGCCGTCCCTCCGTCTTGTCCCGTGTTACCAAATACATTGACAACTGCATTAAAATCTAGCGTTTGATTTAAATAAGATTGGTTAAAACGTAAGGCCTGTTGGTATTCTTTCTCAGGCTTATAGCCATTTAGCACATGATTGATTAGGGCTTCATAATCATGGATTTTTCTCAAGGCGATTTCATAGCTGATCGATCCATCACGAATACCACTATATTCAATGCCTAACAATAAATCAGTTCTGGCTTTATCAATGGTGTTGTTGACATCAGTATTGTACTTAATCTGTTCAAAATGTGCCGCCTCAGCCTTAAGCAAAAAACTATCAATTACTTGATTGTAAGCGGCGCCCACCATTTTTGACTTATTATCATAATAAAGTATGTCGTCTTTTAAATAGGCTTTGTCAACATAAGTATCGGCAAAATAAAATCCCAGATCGTAGCCTTCAAACGCACCGGTTAGGCTCAGCGCTAAAGACGTATTATCTAAACTGTCGCTGGGCATGTTTGTTGCATTATCTATAGTGGTTTTGAAATCAGAGCCATAGGTTGGGGTTTTTGTAAAACGATTTTCGTGAAGGGCGATGACAGATAGATTTAGATCATTCATATAATAATCTAGTTTACTCATCGTTCTACCTAAGCGTAAATTCTTAATATCGACCAATCCAGGTGTGCGGTTGTCTAATGGATTAAGAATATCCGTTATTCTGATAGAGTCTGACTTACCCCAAACTACGACCTGCCTACCAGCCTTAAAGTCTAAATCTTGAAAAATTTCGAGCTCAATATTAAGCTCATTTAAATCAATTTCAGTTTCATAGCCCTCTGGAACGGATCGATTTTCAAGCTCATACACAAAATCACGGTAGCCTTTAAGGTTGCCTGATAATTTGGCGCCATTGTCAAATTTGTACTCGCCCAAAATATCGACTAAGGTTTTTAAAGATGACAAGTCTTTTTCATTGCTAACATTGTAGTGCGCTTCTACTTCGATCGAGCCATACAAGTCACCTTTTGAATCTGGCGCCTGATCGACAACAACTTCAATCACTTCAATCACTTCATCATCAAAGCCTTCATCAAAGCCGTCTTCTGCACTAATAGATAATGACAAAACTAATGCGACAGAGCTAAGCCAGTATTTCATCTCTTAAAGGCCTTTCTCAATTGTTCGAATTGTAAACATGTCATTATCGATCGGCTGATTAATTTCGACATCAGAATTACTTAAGATGGTCTTATGTAGTGTTTGCGTTCCTTGCTTGGTCGTCATAGTGGTTTGCATGGCCACCCAAATGCCGTCAATTTTTTCAAGTTTACTGACATCCATATACTTCAAACGGCTGGATTTTTTCAAATAAAACTTCGCGCGCGTTAGTACGTAGTTATCTTTTCTGACGTACAAATCGCTTTTGGTATAGCCAGTTTCGTCAATTATAGCCTGACTCACGGGCAAAGATTCAATCACCCAAACTGGATGGGCGCCATCTTTACGCTTAATTACAGTTTCTTTAATCAGCTTAAATGTGTAATCATCTAGCTCCTTATCAGTCATGTCAGAGTAAGTAAAATCACTACCCATAAAAGCTGAATCTTTGTCACTAGCTGGAATGCGCTTGGTTTTTTTCAACGCTGGCAAATACATCCACTGATCATCGTCCTTGTCGTCGCCGCTGTAATCATAAGTTAAAAATGCGGTATTTTTTACATCGCTTGGTGACAAGAAAAAGATGGTTTTATGCTCAGTATTATCATCAATATCTTTTGAAAAAGTACGCATTTGTCGAGTGCGCTGCTTGTTATTTTTATCAATTAATATCATTTGCATGGTGGAGATAAGGCTAGAGCCATCGTCTCTAGAATCAGCCCTTTCCATAATGCTTCTAGCCTCATCAGCGGCAGAAACATTGGCTGTAGCCAATATGACACCTAGTGCTAATAGTGTTATTTTGTTCATTAAAGATCTCCTTTATTGTGAATAAGTAATTTCATAATTGCCGGTACTAAGAAAAAATCTGCCATCAATGCAATAAAAATAGCGCTTGCTGTCAGCACGCCAAAGTTAAACATAGAGCTCATAGAGGCAAATAGTAACACCAAAAATCCAACGGATAGTACGACCGAAGTAACTACAATAGCCCTGCCCGTGCCCATAAATGTCAGCCTAACGGCTTTATCAACATCGTTAAATTCAAGCTCATAGCGCCTAAAATTATGCATAAAGTGTACGGTATCGTCCACTGCCAAACCTAGGGCGATAGCACCAATTAGCATGGTAAACATATCAAGTGGCATATCGAAAACAACCATAATGGTTGAAAGGAATAGAATTGGTAGCATGTTTGGAACCATACTGATTAGGCCAATTTTTACATTACCAATTAATAAAACCATCATAACTGAAATTAGGCCAAAAGCAATTAGGTAACTCACTGCACTCGAATGAATTGACTTATCCATGATAACGGAAAGCAGAGTAGTTATGCCTGTTAAGGTTACGACTGCGTGGCCATTAAACTCTTGCTCAAGATGTGCCTTGACTTGCGATATAAAGCCGTTGTATTCGAGCGCATCAATATACGGCACCTTAACCGTAATTCTAGCCTTAGAAAAGCTGGCATCTACAAAATCTTCCAAATCATCACTACCGCTATTTTCAAATAAAAATAACTCTTGAGCGATTAAATCTTTATCTTGCGGGATGGTGTAAAAATCAGCCCTATTTTCATTTAATGCTCGATTGGTTTCTTTTAGAACATCCACCAAGCTGAGTGTTTTTCCGACAAAGTAAGTTGGCGTTTGAATACTATTAAGATAATCGGTGGTTGTCTGAATTTTATTCAGCATTACCGGATCATATAGGCCGTTTTCTTTTTCTGTATCAATAATAATTTCTAACGTCACTGAGCCTTTGAGATTTTCATCTACCACCTCTGTGGCTATTCTTGAAGCGTGGTCTTTTGGAAACCATTCCAGGGGGTAGTGTGAAAACCTTAATTGCGAAGCAAAAAATATTGCCACAATGATCATCACTGCACTAATGGCAACAATGGCCTTTGGGTAGCCAGTAGAAATACGACTAATGCCTAACAACATGGTATCCATCGTTGTATGTTCTTGAGCATCTTCTTTGGTTGATTTAACTTTAATTTTTATAGTACCAATAAAGGCTGGTAACAAAACGAGGTTGAACAATAAGCTAATCAAAACGCCGCTACTAGCAAAGACGCCAAGATCCGCTACCGGTGATAATTCTGAAAATGAAAATGACCATAAACCCGCCGCTGTCGTTAGCGATGTCATCACGATGGCCAGACCAGAGTGGCCCATGGCATATCTTAATGATGCCTTGGTGTCGTGGGTTTTTGCAAAGTCTTTATAAAAAATAGCTAGCAAGTGAATGGCGCCACCAGTAACCACTGCCAGCAAAAAAGATGGCATAATTTGGGTCACGATGGTAAATGGTGTATTGGTTAAAGCCATTAAAGATAGCGTTATTGTAATGGTAAAAATAACCGCCATCAGTGGCAATAGAACGCCTGAAATACGCCTAAACAAGAGCGCCAAAACGATAATAATCATAACGACCATTTTCGTTACAAAGCTTTTTGTATCTGCCATCATACTTTGCTTTAAGGTGCCTGCGATGACCGCCGATCCTGTTAAATAAATTTCAAAATCTTGTGCTTCAAAATCCTTGATAATCTCTTGGGTTTTTTTAACAATAACTGTGTTTTCTGCATCAGACAAATAAATCTTTTTTGTTGTTTCTGTCGCTATTTCGTCCGAGAACTCGTCTTTTTCGCCAACAACAATCAGCTCACCATTAGCGTCAAAAGAAGAGTATGTTTGTGTATCGATCACAATTGCTGTGAAAGTTTGATCTTCACTAAACAACAAGTTTTGTAATAATGGATTATTAAGCGCTCTTTGTTTTTGCGGCTCGACTTGTGCTTGGGTATCTGGCAAGACCTCAAACAAATCTTCAACAATTAAGCTCTCTTGGTCACCATAGGTGTTTCTAGCATTAATCAATGAATTTACGTCAGCGATATAAGGCAGCTCATTTTCCAATCTTTTATGTAGCTTTTCTAATTTTTTTAGAAAATTTAGGTCGAATACATTTTCTGTTTTTATGGCGATCAATAATTTTTCATCACGTCCAAATTGATCTCGAAACTCATCATAAGTCACACGCATAGAATCAGTCTTATGCAAAAAACCCTCTGTCGAGGTATCCATTGTCAAATTAGGCAATTGAGAGCCAAATAGGGCGACCAATAATAAAATTGAAGCAATGGTTTTTTTGCTATTTTCAAAAATAATATCTGAAAAACTTTCGAATTTTCTCTCGCTACGGTGACGCCAGTTCATAAGCCTATATCCCTAATAAAATTGTATCAATTGTAAACTAAATTTACTTTGATTTAAATTAAAAAAGCTGCTTAGGGCAGCAAGTCCCGCACACACTTTCAGGTGTCACAGACCAAAATAAAGAGGGAGAATTAAAAATCTATGACTGACTGGTGCGACAGTTAAAAACCTATTGTCTATTGCCATACCAAACTCTTGAAAACAGTTTTTCTTTTAATGCAAATTGGTGATACAGAGCGGCTAATACGTGCCCTGCAACCAACAGCATCAATACAGTGCTTAATACTTGATGTGCAACTAGAGGCGCAATATTATCAAATGTTTCAGGCAATGCTGCACCTGATCCGAAGAATACAATATCGCCCAAACCAGCAATTTGCGCACTAACGATGCCACTTACTGACATCAAAATAACCACTGTATATAAAGCGTAGTGACCAATGGCACTAAGCTTGTTCATAGTAGTAGCATTAGTGTTGACTGGTGTTAGCTTAGTACTGCGCAGTCGCACTACTAAGCGCGTCACCATAAGCACTAATATGCCAATACCAACGCTCATGTGCACCTTAAGTGAGTTTATTTTTTCAGGATCACTATTTGGCATCTCGCTTAAAATATTACTACCCATCAGTAGCCATGCTGCAATTGCAACGGCCAAAATCCAGTGTAGTGTTACTAAAAATGGATGATATCGTTTCATCATAATCTCCTATTAATTGACAGGTGACACGCTTACGGTAACAAATGAACCTGGCATCGTATCAGCTTTAAAGCTAAATTCACGACCGTTGTATTTGGCATTTACCATGTAATAATCAACAACTTCTTTGCGCTCTTGTTTGTATCTAGTCTCACACTGACGAACCTGCTTATAACTCACAACCTTGGTTCCACTGGTCTTGCTACTATCATTTGCGATAGAGGCACCTAACAAAGTTCCTGCAACCGTCATGGCTTTATTGCCTCGACCGCCACCCAACTGATTGCCAATAACGCCGCCCAAGATGCCGCCAAATATTTCATCGGTATATGAGTTGTCGGCCTGTTGGGAATAAACCGGGATATCTTCAGACCAGCACTCTTCATAAGGTGTTTGATAGATTTTGGCTTTGAATACTTCTTCTACATTCAGCACTTCAGCTTTATCAGTAAATGCTAAAGTAGCTGTTGAAAGTGCAAGTAGACTAATGGTTAATAATTTTTTCATCTGTATCTCCTAACGTTTGCCGTAGCCACGACCATAGCCGCCACCTTGTGAACCACCTTGTGAGCCACCGTGCATAAATTGATTATTTTGACCCGTGCCTTCGCCCGATCTCCTTGTATCTCTAAAAGCTTGTCTCTCTTCTGGCGACATATCTTTGCCCATGCCTTGTCCCTCGCCGATACCTTGACTTGTTCTCATTGTATCTCTAAAAGCTTGTCTATCTTCTACAGGCATACCTTCAAGGTTTGTCTGCATAGTGCTTCTAAATTCCAGTCTATCTGTTGGTGACATGGCTTGAATAGTGCTGCGCATTTGCGTGCCATCATGTGTGTGCGTTACGTCTTCGGTTACATGTGCCTGCGCCATTTGAGTAGTTAAAATTAAGGCTGATACAGCCAATGCTTTGTTAATTATTCTCATGATTATTACTCCTTAATAATTAGTCTTTACAATCGTGCTTTTGCTGATTGTGCTTATTTTGGTGATTAATGCCTAGGCGCTCAAAGAAAGAATGTCTATCGCGCTCATCAAAACCCATGTAATCAAAAAATGCACCTCTCTCTAAGTCAGACATGTTTCCTACATTGTTACGCATCATGTTGATAAATCCAGCACGCTCCATGGTTGACATTGAGTTCACCGCACTTCTTGCATCTGTCTTTCGGTGCATATTATGCTGTTCACCCTGGCCAAATCCCTGAGACGCTTTCATTCTATTCATAAACACTTGCTTTTCTTGTGGCGTCATTTTGTCCATATTGTCATGCATCATCTGCTGAAATCCAGCTTTATCTGCCGGTGACATTACTTGAACCTTATTATATAATTCACCGTGCTGATGTTCGTGACTGGCTACATGTGCCTGGACTGTATACGCACCCAAAAGTAGTGTTGATAATGCAAAAATTTTTGTTATTTTTTTCATGGTATTGCTTCCTTGTTATTAAATTATTTTTGAAACTGGGATCAGTATAGCGCCCCAATGTAACCAGAACATTTCCCGCACAAATCAATTGAAAACGCTTTGTTACCAATTGTAACCAGCACCATATTGGCCAATGCTGACGTATAATTAAATGATGAGTGATAATAAAAATATTTTAATTGTTGATGATGATCCCGGGATTTGCCGGATGCTAACGCGCTATTTAAACGAACAGGGGTTTAATAGCGAGAGCGTTGAAGATGGCATACAAATGGATAGCTGGCTTAGTAATCACAAGCCCGATCTTATTTTGCTGGATCTCATGCTACCAGGGGAGGACGGGCTTTCTATTGCTCGGCGGTTAAGCGGCTCTTCTAATATACCCATTATTATGCTAACTGCCAAGGGTGAGGATATTGATCGCATCATCGGCTTGGAAATTGGTGCAGACGATTACTTGTCAAAACCTTTTAACCCACGTGAGTTACTCGCACGTATTAATGCACTGCTTAGACGATCAGCTTATAGTCAAACAGAGAAAATCTCAGAGGAAGCATTGTATAAATTTGGCAGCTACGTGTTTAATAGGACTTCACTTATCCTGCTCAATAAAGGCAGCGAAATGTCTTTAGGCTATGCTGATACTGAGCTTTTGCAGCTTTTTATCAACAATCCAAACCGCCCAATTAGTCGTGATTTTATTCTCAATGAATTGTCTGGCATTGACCGAGACCCTTTTGATCGCTCAATTGACGTGCGCATTACCCGCTTAAGAAAAAAGATTGAACTCGATCCGAGCAAGCCTCAATTTATTCGCACCGTTCGCGGCGTGGGCTATCGCTTCACTCCAAATGGAGACAGCGCAGCATGACCAAAACCCTGTTTGGTCGAACCTCATTAATAATAACCAGCACTATGCTGATTTTTTTGCTAGCAACTATCGCCATCGCTGGCTACTTCATCATTCTTCCCGTTGGCAAAAGAAACGCCGATGACCTTGCTTCTCTTATTTTGCTTTCTGCCAAAACCTATGTTGAGCTACCGCTAGAAACCAGGCAAGACTTTATTGACGAGCTTTCAAAAAATCACCAACTTTATTGGGGTAATGGCGCCGAACAGCTGGCAGAACACACCCACTTAAAGCCGCATTTTAGCTTTATGGAAGAAAGTCTTTCTAGCAGGTTAGGCTCGAATGTTGATATCTCACCAGAGGTTGGAAACCTTGATCGTCATTGGGTGGATATTAAGATTGCAGAAAAAACCGTTAGAATTGGTTTTGATCAACAAAGAATTGGTGTGGCGCTTCCTTATGTTGCGTTTTATCTTGTTGCAATTTTATCAATCATGGCTATTTTTAGCAGTCTACTATTGGTTAGAAAAATCACCAGACCGGTGCAAAACCTTTCTCAAGCTGCAACCATTATTGGCGCTGGTGGCGTACCAAAACCTCTTTTAGAAGAGGGCCCAAAAGAGCTTGCAGAAACCGCCAGAGCTTTTAACAAAATGTCTACCGATGTGCAAAACCTACTAGAGAATCGCACCGTATTATTGGGCGGCATCTCGCACGATCTACGCACGCCTCTAACTCGAATGAGAATGGCGCTAGAAATGTTGCCAGACTCTGTTGACACTGAACTCAGTAGCGAAATGGCCGAAGCCATTGATAATATGGAGTTGATCATTCGAGAATACATGCAGCTTACCAAAGGCCTTGAAGATGAGAATATTGAACCTGTTAATATCAATACGTTAATTTCAGCTATTATTAAAGAAATAAAGCCTGATAAGTCTCAAATTATTAATTTAGCTGATGACGGCGATTATCAATTTGAGACTTACGCCGTTGCACTGCATCGAGTTTTGTTTAATCTAATTGATAACGCTATTAGCTACGGCAACAAAAACCCAGTATCTATTTCATGGGAACAACAGGACGATACCCTAAAGATCACCATATCAGATCAAGGTTCTGGCATACCAGAGCAGCATCAAGAGAAAATATTTAGGCCGTTTTACCGCTTAGAGTCTTCGCGCAATAGGGCGAGTGGCGGTACAGGATTAGGCCTAGCTATTGTTGATCAAATCATCACTCAAAGAGGCTGGGAAATCTCTCTATCATCTACACAAGGTAGTGGCACAAGCATAACTATTTCAATATGATTTATTATGCTCTCAAGGTTTTTATTAGCGCGCTTCTGATTGTTGCCATAGCTGAAATTTCAAAGCGCAGCTCTTTACTCGGATCGCTGCTGGCCTCTATTCCTCTGGTTTCTGTTCTGGCTATTATTTGGATTTATGTGGACACTAAAGATGTTGAAAAAATAAGCGCTTTGTCTAGTAGTATTTTTTGGCTGGTGATTCCATCATTAGCGTTGTTTGTCGCTTTGCCTTTACTATTAAGACAAGGTGTGGCGTTTTATTTAAGCCTAGGAATTTCAATCGCTATTACTGCGATTTGTTACTGGCTAATGTTGGCTGTCTTAGGCTATTACAACATCAAACTGTAACAACCTAAAAGGCTC
>CALBNC010000113.1 GCA_937896195.1 uncultured Gammaproteobacteria bacterium | reverse complement strand
TGTCAAATTAAAATGTTATTTTTATGGACATAGCGCACCCAAAATACCCCTTTTTTCTTCGCTTAAATAAAATCATACCGAGTTAAATATAATAGTATCATTTCAGTATTATGACTAATCATATCAAGAAATCGTATTTATGTTTATCGGCGTTTTAGAATTATTTAAAGTAGGCATTGGACCATCGAGCTCTCACACAATGGGGCCAATGGTAGCAGCGCATACTTTTGTCAATCTTATTCGCAAGCAACCCATGCAAATAAAGACTCATGTTCGTTGCACGCTTAAGGATTCTTTGGCTTATACAGGAATTGGCCACTCAACTGATCTGGCTATTATTTTAGGGCTACATGGTTATTTACCAGAGGATTTGGCGCAGTCAGATGTAGATAGTCTTAGCGATCAATTACGACGTAAAAAAGCCATCTCATTAGAACAAAATTACAGCGTTGAATTTGACACTGAAAAAGCCATTATTTTTGATACGAAACATTCGCTATCTCAACACCCTAATGGCATGGTTTTTGAGTGGCTAGATGCATCCGAGCAAGTTATCTTATCAGAGACTTACTTTTCTATTGGTGGGGGATTCATTACAACTCTGGATAATATTCACCAAATAAAGGCTCCTATGCTGAGCCAGTCTAAAGCACAATTTCCCTATGCATTTGACTCCGCTGACGCCATGCTATTAATGTCTAAAGATAGCGGGCTATCGATTTCACAAATGAAATACGCCAATGAAGCTCAAAACCTTTCTAAAGAATCTTTAGAAAAAGGCTTGGATATAATTTGGCAATCGATGGAGGCATGTGTTGAAAAAGGCTTGTTAGGTGAAGGAATATTACCCGGTGGTTTAGAAACACCCAGACGAGCCAAGAACCTACATCAACAGCTAAAGAATGATCCAGACAACGCCGATGTGAATGACTGGCTATGCGCTTATGCAATGGCTGTTAATGAAGAAAATGCCTCAGGGCATATGGTGGTTACAGCGCCTACTAACGGTGCTGCTGGTATTATTCCGGCAATTTTGTATCACTTGGTGCATCATCAAAAAATTAACCAACAACAAATATACGATTTTTTATTAACGGCAGCAGCCGTTGGTGGTTTAATCAAACATCGCAGCTCTATTTCTGGTGCTGAAGTGGGTTGCCAAGGTGAAGTGGGCTCTGCAGCCTCTATGGCAGCGGCAGGAATATGCGCTGCTAAACGTGGTACTAGCGAGCAAACTGAAAATGCAGCAGAAATCGCACTAGAACATCATTTAGGGCTAACATGTGATCCAGTTAAAGGCTTAGTGCAAATTCCTTGTATCGAACGCAATGGGTTTGGCGCGATTAGTGCTTATCTAGCAGCTTCTTTGTCACTCAAAGAAAATGGAGAGCATTTAATCTCTTTGGATCGTTGCATCGAAACCATGAAAAAAACTGGACTTGATATGTCGAGTAAATACAAAGAAACCTCACTTGGTGGGCTTGCTTTAAGCATGATCGAGTGCTAAATAATTAGCATTTATCGCTTAAAAAATATCACAAATTTCGTTAATGAAGCTTTATTAACGAAAAAGTCTAAAAATAGCCATTTTTAGGATAAATATGATCAAAAATCAGGTAAAACAGCTAAATATTCGTATTATTTAGCTAAAATTAAACAAATAATCACTTTAAATGAGATAAATTACCTATTTTTTGATTGATATTCGTAAAATTTCCAAAATTTCGACAGCAAAAAGTTTGGTGAAAAACACCCTTTAACACCTAAAGGTATAAGTTCTGCTATGAGCAAATAAATTGCTCAGCTTAACTAAAATTGTATGCCTTCGATTTCAGCAACCGTATGAATATCTTTATCGCCACGACCCGAGAGGTTGACGATAATATGCTTATCTTGTGTTAATTCTTGAGCAAGCTTAATTGCATAAGCCACTGCGTGAGAAGATTCTAATGCGGGCAAGATGCCTTCTACTTTAGTCAGTGTGTGAAAAGCATCCAGCGCTTCTTCGTCAGTAATAGCGACATATTTTGCTCGACCTGAATCTTTTAAGTAAGCATGCTCTGGACCAACACCTGGGTAATCTAATCCAGCTGAAATTGAGTGGCCTTCAATAATCTGGCCATTTTCATCTTCCATAAGATAGGTACGATTGCCATGAAGTACGCCAACACTACCAGCGCATAAAGGTGCTGCATGTGCACTAGGGCCTTTTTCTAAACCGTATCCAGCTGCTTCAACACCATAGATTTCAACAGAGGTATCGTCAATAAATTCATGAAAAAGGCCAATAGCGTTTGAGCCTCCGCCCACACAAGCCACCAATGCATCTGGCAGGCCACCAACCTGATCGGCAAACTGTTTTTTAGCCTCTTTACCGATAACACTTTGAAAATCTCGCACCATCATTGGATAAGGATGAGGTCCAGCTACGGTTCCGATGATGTAAAAAGTATCATCAATATTGGTTACCCAATCACGCATCGCTTCATTAAGTGCATCTTTTAAAGTTTTTGAGCCAGAAGATACGGGAACAACTGTCGCCCCAAGGAGCTTCATACGAAAAACATTTAAGGCTTGGCGAGCCACATCGACCTCACCCATATAAACTACACACTCTAATCCTAAGCGAGCAGCAACGGTTGCGGTTGCAACCCCGTGTTGGCCTGCGCCAGTTTCAGCAATAATTCGAGTTTTTCCTAGGCGTTTTGCCAATAAAACCTGGCCAATGGTGTTATTTATTTTGTGTGCACCAGTATGGTTTAAGTCTTCACGCTTTAAATGTATTTGAGCACCGCCCAGTTTTTTGCTTAAATTTTTTGCATGATAAAGCGGCGTAGAGCGGCCTACGTAGTGCTTAAGGTCATACTCAAATTCCGCTAAAAACTCCGGATCGTCTTTATATTTTTCGTAAGCTTCTTTTAGCTCAGTAACAGCGGCTACTAACGTTTCTGGCATGAATGCACCGCCAAATTGATCGAAATGACCACTATCGTCTGGTAAGTTGTAATGATTCATAGATTTGCTTGTTGAATAAACTGTTGAATTTTTTGAATGTCTTTAATACCCTTAGAGCTTTCTACACCACTTGACACATCAACTGCATAGGGGCTAACTTGCTGAATCGCTTTGCCAACAGTTTCAGGGTTGAGCCCGCCGGCCAAAATAATAGGTAGATCAAGTTCGACCTTAGCCAATGACCAATCAAAACTCTCTCCAGTGCCGCCATAAGTTGTAGAATTATAAGCATCCAGCAGCAAGCCGTTAGCTTGGTGGTAGTCTTGCGCTAGTTTAGGGATGTTTGTTTGCTCGTTAACGCGCAAAGCCTTCATAAAAGGTAGGCCATATTGCTGACATTCTTGAGGGCTTTCGTCGCCATGGAATTGCAAGGTGTCGAGTGGCACTTCGCAGAGTACTTCGTCAATAAAATAAGAATCTGCATTGACAAATAAGCCCACACGATTAATAAAAGGTGGCAAAGCCTGAACGATTTCTAAGGCGCGCTGAATCTCTACATAACGTGGAGATTTGTCATAAAAAACCAATCCTATTGCATCAATACCAAGCAAAGATGCATCACGTGCATTTTGAGCCTGAGTAAATCCGCAGATCTTGATTTTCACTTACTTACCTTCGGCATCGAGCTTAGCTATTATAGCTTCTCGATCAACCCACCAATTGTCTCCAACTAACTGCTCAACCGCACTAGAAAGTTTTGGCAAAAACACTTCTGGTTTATCTAGCTGCAAAGTTCTACGCCACAAATCAAAGGTTGACTGGTCAGCCACATGAGAATGTTCATCTGCAACTGACGCAATCATTTGAGAGGCAAAAAAGGTTAAATCATCATCTGCACCACGTCGAATAGAAACAATATAGTGCGCTACTGCCGCTGCATAAGCTTTGGTGTCGGCACCTTTAGGCGACTCTTCCACCAAGTGTTGTAACATTGCCACTGTGATTTCTGGATCAATCGGGAAAGTAATCCCCAACCACAAAGCATGGCCAAGTGCTTTTAAAGCATCAGGACCTTCAGATAAAAACATCGCATCACAAGCCTCTGTTGCTAACTCCCAAAGCTCATTTTCTTTAGCCAGATCAAAGGCTAACATAGCCACTTCCCAAGCGTCTGAGCCTTTGTAGCGCTCAACCTGAATACGTGCAATTTCAAGCAGCGTGTTAATGCGGTCTTCAACTGGGGTTTCAAGGGTTTGCTCAGAGCGTTGTGTTTCAAAAAACTCTAAGCGTGCAACTAACTGCTCTTCATTTGCATACAAATCTTCGCCATCTTCTGCGTCAAAAATTTGCTCTTTGTTTAGATATTTTCCCATTAGTAAAATGCCGCCTCTAGACGGTCCTCCCAGTTTTCTGGTGTATCTTGATAGTCAGGTTTGACATCCATTCGAAAGAAGCGCTCATCAGATGAATCTGAAATAGCCTTTAGTACAACGACCAATTCTTCAAAATCATCAATTTGGGGATTGCCAATCATTATTTCGCTAATTAGTAACATAACAACTTATATTTAATAATAAATGCTTTGCATTTTACACGGCAAAAGTAAAGAAAGACTGTGTGATAATAAGGCTATGGCGCTTTCTTACTTTTCTTTAGTGGGTTTCTTGGTAGCTTTGCCGGCTGTTTTTTTGGCTGGCGCTTTCTTAGGTGCTGCTTTTTTACGTGCTTTTGTTTTTGGCTTAAGCTTCCCGGAAATAGCCTTCTTACACTCTTCCAAAGTTAGATCAATTGGCTCTTTATCGCCAAATACTTTCTTGATAGTGATGTTTTTCTGGCCTTTTCCGCGTTTTTTTCCATTCCAAACATAAGGGCCAAAGCGGCCATTTAAGACTTGAATTTCAGAATCATCGAATTTCTTAATAACACGCTCTGCATCATATTTTTCTTTGGCTGCGATTAACTCTAAAGCTGTTTCTAAATCAACCTCTTCTGGAATGTGCTCTTTAAGAGAAACGTATTTTTTGCCATATTGGATGTAAGGACCGAAGCGACCGTAGTTAGCCTTGATAACGCCAAATTCTTCTGTTTCACCTACCGTTCTAGGCATGTTAAATAATTCTAGTGCCTCGTCCAGTGTGATGGTTTCAATGTCGAGTGTGCCTCTAAGCGCTGAAAAAGTAGGCTTATCTTCGTCATCCTTATGGCCAATTTGTGCAAACGCACCATATCGTCCGAATCGAACACTGACAGGTTTACCTGATTTAGGGTCCTCTCCCAATTCACGCATACCATGCGTCTCTTCTCTAGAGATATCTGCTGCCGCTTCAATTTGCGCATGAAACGGGTCGTAGAAGTTTTTGACAACTTGCTTCCAAGGAACATTTTGGGTTGCTACTGTGTCAAAATCACTTTCTAATTTGGCTGTAAATTCGTAATCAATAATGTTGCTGAAATTCTTCACCAAGAAGTCATTTAACAAATAGGCGACATTAGTAGGGAAGAGTTTATTTTTTTCAGCACCTGTTGTTTCACTAGCTCTTGATTCAACTACAGCATTGTCTTGAATTTCAATTAGGTCGTACTCACGCTCATAGCCCTCTCGAGTTTCCTTGGTAACGTAATTACGATCTTGAACAGTAGAAACCATGGTGGCAAATGTAGACGGTCTGCCGATACCCATTTCTTCAACTTTCTTAACCAACGAAGCTTCTGTATAACGTGGCTTAGCGCGAGAGAAGCTTTCTCTTGCAGAGAAGCTGGCCAGTGTCAGAGAATCGCCTTTGCTTAAATCAGGTAGTAATTTGTCATCAGCAGAAAGATAATCGTAAACTTTTAAGAAACCTGGAAAAGTTAAAATTTCACCATTTGCCAAGAACAGTTCATCTGCATTTGATACAGTTACTTTAATTTGTGTTTTTTGTAATTGAGCGTCGCTCATTTGCGACGCCAATGTGCGCTTATAGATCAGACTATAAAGCTTGGCCGTTTGTTCATCTACGCCATAAATACTTGGCTTAGTTAGATCTGTTGGGCGGATCGCTTCGTGCGCCTCTTGTGCGCCAGAGTCTTTAGTTTTAAAGCGTCTGACATTGTGATATTCAGCGCCAAATTCTTGCTCAATAACTTTTCCAGCTGCCTCAATTGCAGTTTCTGATAGATTAAACGAATCTGTTCTCATGTAAGTAATCGAGCCTTCACGATATAAATTCTGGGCAATAGTCATGGCTTGTTTAACCGAAAATCCCAGTTTTTGAGAGGCCTCTTGTTGCAATGTTGAGGTGATAAATGGCGCTTTTGGTGAGCGCTTTGAAGGTTTTTTCTCAATAGAGGCAACTGTTAAATCTGCCGATAAGAGTTTGGTTGTAAATGCCAACGCATCCTCTTTAGAATCAAAATCTTTATTCAACTTAACATCTGCCACTTCGCCACTATCGTTGACTAATTCAGCTTTGACTTTGTAAGTAGATATAGAAGTATGCTTAGTGATTTCTCTTTCTCTTTCAACGACAAGACGCATCACTGGAGATTGCACACGTCCGGCTGAACGCGCTCCAGAGATTTTGCGCCAAAGTACTGGTGAGATCTCAAAACCTACTAATCGATCAATAATTCGACGCGCTTGTTGCGCATCAACCAAGTGGTAATCTACTGTTCTTGGCGTGGTAATAGCACTAGTAATAGCACCCTTAGTAATTTCATGAAATACGATTCTCGCTGTGTCTCTTGGAAGTTTAAGTGTTTCTAATAGGTGCCAAGCAATGGCCTCGCCTTCTCGATCCTCATCCGTCGCGAGGTATACTTTTTCTGCTGACTTAACCGCTTTACGTAATTCAGCAACGACTTTCTTTTTATCTGCCGTTACTTCATAGGTAGGCTCGAAGTTATTCTCGATATCGATGCCCATATTCTTTTTTGGCATATCGCGAATATGACCAATACTCGACTTAACGACATAATCTTTGCCTAAGAATTTTTCAATGGTTTTTGCCTTGGCAGGGGACTCAACAATAACTAAATTTTTAGCCATTATTGTAAGGTGCGGTTTTCATCAAGAAAAACAATAGACTCAAGCCATTGTGCGGATATTTCGCCATCTGTACTATTACCCAGAACCATCATTACCACCCATTTAAGATCTTCAAGATCAATCCCTGTATCACCAAGTGACATCACTTGTTCAATAATCATTTCACGCTGATTGGCATCAAGCTGACCAACATTCTCCATAAACAGTAAAAATCCACGCGCCTTCGAATCCAGCTTTGATTGCTCTGCTTCTGTATAGATTCGCATGCTAGTCTGATTAATCAGATCAAATGGTTTGATTTTTCCGTCTTGTAAGGTGGCGATATTCTCTAACCAGCTTAGTGCTTTATCAATGCCTACGACATCAAAACCAGCTTCTGACAAGTGTGCTTTTAGCTCACTGTCATTCATTTCGTGCGCATTGTCCTGTTCCGCTTCTTCGAAAAGGTAGTCGAACATATAAGTAAGAACGTCGAGAATATTATGTGTCATATCATAAATTTTATTTAAATTAATACGTAGCCTTGTGCATTTGTCTTTTCCACCTTGCTATCTAGCTCCAATAAGAGCAACTCCTGTGAAACTATCTGGGGGCTGAGTTTGGTTTTTTCAACCAACTGATCAACACTCATAGGTTCATAGCTCAGACATTTTAATACTTTAGACCCTGTTTTGTCCATCTCTTTTATAGAATGGGTGTTTTTCTTTGGCAGTATATCATTCAATACACCCTCTGGAAGCTCTTGAACAATATCATTAACACTGCTAACCAATTTAGCACCCTGATTTATCAGATAGTGGCAACCCTGCGCCAAAGGGTTGTGAATTGAGCTTGGGATGGCAAATACCTCTTTGCCCTGATCAGCAGCGAGTTTAGCGGTAATCATGGTGCCACTTTTAATGCTCGCCTCAACCACTAGTGTGCCATAGCTCAAACCACTGATGATTCGATTCCGCCTAGGGAAGTTACTGGCCATAGGCGCTGTACCAATAGAAAATTCAGAAACCAGTGCGCCTTGCATCGAAATTTGATGCGCCAAGGACTTATGCTTTGCAGGATAAATCCTATCTAGCCCAGTACCGCACACAGCGATGGTTTTAGCACCCTGCTCTAACGCACCAATATGCGCTTGCGCATCAATGCCACTGGCCATGCCAGAAGTGATTACCAAGCCCAGCTTGGCCAAATCAGCTGCAAATTGCTGTGCATTTTGTTTTCCACCTGTTGTTGGATTTCGACTGCCAACAATGGCTAATTGTGGATCTTTTAGGCAATCGACATCACCTCTGACATAAAGTATAGGAGGTGGGTCAGAAATAGTTTTTAGCTGAGACGGATAACGCTCATCAATTAACGTTAGGATATAACAATCATCTGCTTGCATCCAATCAAGGTCTGACTGAACAAGACTGGGGTCATCAGTCTTGAGATAATCTAGTGTTTGTTTTTTAAATAAACCTGCATTTATCCTATCATTATGACTGGCAAGAAAAACTTGTTGTGGCGATTCAAAGTGTTTTAATGCCTTATAAAATGTTTTAATGCCCAAATGAGGTGCTTTTAATAGCATCAACCAGTAAATCAAATCCATTAGCAGTACCGCCCTAACTCTTAAATAGGGGTCATTGTAGCACCTTATAAGTATAGATGCTATATTCGTCACAGTTAATGCAAAACAGATTAATTTATGGTAAAATTGCAAGATTTTATTGACCAAAATCCATTATGAAGCAAAAGAGAACCTTTCAACCTAGTGTTATCAAGCGTAAGCGTAAGCACGGTTTCAGATCAAGAATGAGCACTAAAGCAGGTCGTGCGATTGTCAATGCACGTAGAAGAAAAGGACGTAAGCGCTTAACAGCTTAATCCTTATTTCAGATGTCTTTTAGATTAACTCGCCAATCTAAAGTATTAAAACCTAGTGAATATAAATCCATTTTTAATGATGGAAAAATGACTAGGGGAAAATATTGGCAGGTTATGTCCATTAAGACTGAAGATTCTCGAGCTAAGCTCGGTCTTGCAATTTCTAAAAAAGTACATCGTCTAGCGGTTGATCGTAATCGCTTTAAGCGTTTAGCGCGTGAAACTTTTAGACAGAACCGAGCTCAGCTAGATAATTGGGAATTCGTGGTTATGGCTAAGCACTCTAAGCCAGCTAAAAATGACCTTATAGTTCAGGATTTAATAAGTTTATTTAATAAAGTGGTGACTAAGTAATGCGCTACTTATTATTAATACCGATTAAATTCTATCAACTATTTATCAGCCCCTTGCTTGGCTCTAATTGCCGTTTTCAGCCTACATGCTCAGAATATGCTTATGACTCTGTCAAGGAACATGGACTAATCAAAGGCTTTATCCTGAGCGCAAAACGCATAGGAAAGTGTCACCCCTGGCATGATGGTGGCTTTGATCCTGTGCCAAAAAAATAACTTAACTTTAACTAAAACTAAACTCAATGAACAACCAAAAACTTTTCTTAATTATCGCAATATTTCTTAGCATATTTCTACTTAGTGAGCAGTGGGATAGACAACATGCTGTTGACACCAATGGCGATTTACTTTATCAGCCGAAAACTGAACGCACTACAAGCGTGCCTGCTAAAAATGATGCAAACATACCCAGTGCAATTGTTACAAATTCAGCGCTTGATGTTCCAGCAACAAAGATAGCTAATACTGGCCAATTTATCACTGTAAGCTCTGATCTTCTGACAGTAAATATAAGCAATAAAGGTGGCACAATTACTAATGCATGGCTTAATGATTATCCGATTGAGTTGGGTTCTGAATCACACTTTCAACTTTTAAGTGATACGCCTAATGAGCTATTCCAAGCACAAAGTGGACTGCTGCCAAGCGAGCAAATGCCAACGCATCACTCAATGTTTAGCTCGACTCAAACAAATTACAAAATGCAAGGAGATAGCCTAGTAGTGCCATTAGTATGGAAGGGTGATAATGGCGTTGTGGTTACTAAAAATTATCACTTTACTAGGGGTAGCTACCTCGTTGATATAGATTACCAAGTTAGCAATAACTCAAATAACAATATCGCTATCACTAGTTATACGCAACTAGTGCGTAATGCCTTAGACCAATCTAACGGGATGATGCCAACCTACACAGGTGGCGCCAAGTACGATGACCAAGAGGTCTATGAAAAAATAAAGTTTGACGAATTTAACGATCAGCCGGAAACAACTTCTAAAGGCGGCTGGTCAGCCATGATCCAGCACTATTTCTTTGTTGCTATGATCCCAGAGGCACAAACAACGCACAATTACTCCGCTAAAGTTAACGACGGTAAGTATCTACTAACTGTGGTTAATCCCGCTCAAAATGTTGCTCCTGGGTCTTCCGCTACACTCGGAAAAAATGCTTTATATATTGGCCCTAAAGAGCAAGCTCATATTGGTAATTTAGCCCCTGGACTTGACAAGACAGTTGATTATGGCATTTTATTTATTATTGCCAAACCACTTTCAGAAGCACTAAATTGGATTCATACTTACGTTGGCTCATGGGGATACGCCATTCTTATTCTGACCCTGTTAATCAAACTTTTGTTCTACAAACTTAGTGAAAAATCATATCGCTCTATGGCAGGTATGAGGAAGCTCTCTCCAAGATTAACGAAGCTTAAAGAAACCTATGGCGACGATAAAGAGAAAATGGGCAAAAAGACCATGGAGTTATATCGAAAAGAAAAGATCAATCCGGCAGCTGGTTGTCTACCAATCTTAGTTCAAATCCCGGTATTTATCTCACTTTACTGGGTGCTTTTAGAGACGGTTGAGCTTCGCCAAACCCCTTTCTGGTATTTACTTGATTTAGCGGCTCCAGATCCTTTTTACATCTTGCCTCTCATCATGGGCGTCTCTATGTTTGTCCAGCAAAAACTTAATCCACCACCACCTGATCCAATGCAAGCCAAGATCATGATGGCTTTACCTTTCATATTTACTGTCTTCTTCTTATGGTTCCCGTCGGGACTGGTACTTTACTGGGTAGCTAATAACATTCTATCTATTGCTCAACAGTGGTATATCAATAAGCGCATTAATGGCTAATGTAGTCACTTCAATTGACGACTACCGATTTTGGCGAGATGAAAAACTCGCCAATGTCCAGGCTGATATTGAAAACTGTTTGGTAGAGGTTAACAAGCCCACTCAACTTTCAAAAGCTGAAAAAAATCAAATCACTCACTTGTGCCGTGTTAATAACTTCGCGCTATTTCATATACCCTCTCAGCAGGACTATGAATCTAGCATAGTTAGTTTTAATCAGCAATTTAACTTGAAGGCATTTGATCAACATCTATATGTCAAGGGTCAAGGCTTGGCTCATATTACCCAGAGTGATCAACAGGATCAAGCTGAATTTATTCCTTATACAGATCGTGCTATTGGTTGGCATACAGATGGCTACTATAACGCTCCTGAAGACAGAATTAGAGCATTTTCTTTATTTTGTGTAAACCCAGCTCAACAAGGTGGAGAAAATCAGTGGATTGATCCACAAATGGCTTACTTGCTTTTGAGAGAGAAAAACCCAGATATTGCAACAGCACTTACCCATGCTCAGGCCATGAGCATACCGGCTCACAAGGTGGACGGTCAGATTCGTCGTAAGACTTCTGTTGGGCCTATTTTTTTCATGGATGAAATGACGAGTCAGCTTTACATGCGCTACACTCAAAGAAAAAAAAATATTGACTTCTATGATTCTGATGAAATCAAGCAGGCTGTCGAAATTCTTGACCTACTTTTAGCAGGCAATACGCAATATCATTTCACTCATACCATGTCAGCTAACCAGGGGCTTCTTTGCAACAATGTCTTACATAAGCGCTCTACCTATATAGATCAGCAAGACACGCCCAGACTAATGCTTAGAGGTCGTTATTTTAATCGAGTACAATCATAGTTATGATTACAGATCATAGATTAAATATAGCAAAAAAAATACCCTCTGAAAATTATAACCAGAGACCAGACAATACTGAAATCACCCTAGTTGTTATTCATAATATTTCACTGCCACCTGGTGAATTTGGAAATACTTATATTGAGGATTTCTTTACTAATAATCTGCAGACTAATAAGCATGCTTATTTCAAGACACTGGAAGACGTTAAAGTTTCAGCACACCTACTCATAAAACGAGATGGCAGTATTGTGCAATTTGTAGATTTTAATCAGCGTGCTTGGCATGCCGGTCAATCAAGTTTTAACAAAGTTGGCGATTGCAACAATTATTCAATTGGCATCGAATTAGAAGGCACTGATAATAGTGCTTATGAAACGTCGCAATATACATCTCTAAATCAAGTATTATCAATATTAAGATCTCACTATCCTATCACTGATATCAAGGGGCATAATGAAATTTCACCCGGTCGTAAAACAGACCCTGGCCCTGTATTTGAATGGAGTAAATTAACATGAAATTATTAAACAAGGCCTATCTCAGAGCTAAAAATATCAAGCTTATTATTTTTGATGTCGATGGCGTTCTAACCGATGGTGGATTGTATTTTTCAGATGAAGGTATTGAGCTTAAACGCTTTAACTCATTAGATGGATTAGGTATCAAACTCCTAAAACAGAATGGTGTTGAACCAGCGGTTATTAGCGCTAGAGATACGCCCAATGTGGCCCATAGAATGAAGAATTTAGGCATTGAACATTTCTATCAAGGGCAAAATGATAAATTAATTGCCTTTAATGAGCTACTAGAGAAGCTATCATTAAATTCTGATCAAGTTGCTTATATGGGGGATGATGTCATTGACCTTCCTGTCATGCGAAAAGTTGGCCTTGCTATTGCAGTTGCAAATGCCCATGAGTTAGTCAAAGATAATGCCTGCTTGATTACTGACAAGAGAGGCGGTCATGGCGCGGTTAGAGAGGCTTGTGACTTTATCCTAAAAGCACAAGAGAGCTATGACTTAGCTATGAGTGTTTACTTGGTATGACTGAGTTTCAAATACTTTGCTATGAAACGCTTAAAAGTAACGTTCCTGCAGGTTCGGTTATTACATATGGTCATTTAGCAATGTTAATGGGTCATCCTAATGCCTATAGAGCTGTTGGTTCAGCTATGAATAAAAATCCATATGCACCTGAGGTTCCTTGTCATCGTGTCGTTAAGTCCAATGGTGAGTTGGGTGAATATGCCTTTGGGTCTGCTTTAAAACAAAAACGCCTTCAAGAAGAAGGCATTAATGTAGTTAACAATAAGGTTGTTAATTTCAAGAATTTTTGTCTTTAGATCTTCTTGCCTCTCATCTTAGAAATCATCTGTAACTGAACCATTGCTTCAGCTAAAGCTGCTTGTGTCGAGGAAATATCGCGACTACTGTCAGCATCTAGCATAGCCTCTTCAGCTCTTGCCTTTGCTTCTAATGCTTTAGATTCATCTAAATCATGTGCTCGTATAGCTGTATCAGAAAAAATAGTAACAATGTTCGGTTGTATTTCAACTATACCGCCTGATACATAAATAGATTCGATGCCGCTTTCAGTTTCAACACGAACCTCGCCAGGTTTTAACGTTGATAATAAAGCTAAATGTTGAGGGTAAATACCTAACTCACCATTACTACCCGGAGCAAACACACACTTTGCTTCACCTGAATAAAGGGACTCAGTAGCACTGACAATATCAACATGGATCATTGACATTTAAGCATTCTCCGCAATTCTTGAGCGCACCTCTTCGACCGAGCCAGTCATATAGAATGCTTGCTCAGGAAGGTCATCTAGCTCACCATTTAAAATAGCTTTAAATCCAGAAATCGTGTCTTTAAGAGAGACGTACTTACCTGGTGACCCTGTAAATACTTCAGCAACAAAGAATGGCTGAGATAAGAAGCGCTGAACTTTTCGAGCACGTGTCACAGATTGTTTATCTTCTTCAGACAATTCATCCATACCTAGAATTGCAATAATATCTTTTAATTCTTTATAGCGCTGTAATATTCCTTGAACGCCACGAGCGACCGCATAATGCTCTTCTCCAACAATTAATGGGTCTAGTTGACGTGAAGTAGAATCAAGCGGGTCTACTGCAGGGTAAATACCTAATTCAGCTACTTGACGTGACAATACCACTGTGGCATCTAAGTGAGCAAATGTTGTTGCTGGTGAAGGGTCAGTTAAGTCATCCGCTGGGACGTATACAGCTTGAATTGAAGTAATCGAACCTTTCTTAGTAGAAGTAATGCGCTCTTGCAATGCACCCATCTCTGAAGCTAATGTTGGCTGATAACCTACCGCTGAAGGCATACGACCTAATAGAGCCGATACTTCTGTACCTGCTAGTGTATAACGGTAAATGTTATCAATGAATAATAATACATCACGACCTTCATCACGGAAATACTCGGCCATCGTTAAACCGGTTAACGCGACACGCAATCTGTTTCCTGGAGGCTCATTCATTTGACCGTAGACTAAAGATACTTTATCAAGTACATTTGATTCTTTCATTTCGTGGTAGAAGTCATTGCCCTCACGAGTACGTTCACCAACACCAGCAAATACAGAATAACCTGAATGCTCGATCGCAATATTACGAATAAGCTCCATCATGTTAACGGTTTTACCAACACCAGCACCGCCAAACAAGCCAACTTTACCACCTTTAGCAAACGGACAAATTAAGTCAATTACTTTAATACCCGTTTCTAATAATTCTGCAGCAGGTGCTAGTTCGTCATATGCAGGTGCTGGACGATGAATGGACCAATTTGTCTCCTCACCAATATCACCAGCATTATCAATAGGCTTGCCTAATACGTTCATGATGCGGCCTAATGTCTTAACGCCCACTGGAACTTGAATAGGGGCGCCTGTATTAGTCACTTCGATGCTTCGCTTTAAGCCTTCAGAGCCGCCCATTGCAATAGCGCGAACCTTGTTGTCGCCTAATTGTTGCTGAACCTCTAATGTTAGGCCTGTTTCTGTAACGATTAAGGCATCATAAATATTGGGAATGCTGTCTGCCGGGAATTCGACGTCAATAACCGCACCAATGATTTGTATAATTTTTCCGCTGCTCATTTTGATTTTCCTTTTTTAAACTCTATTTTTGAATTTTATACTGCGGCTGCACCGCTTACTATCTCAGAAATTTCCTGAGTAATTGCTGCTTGCCTTGCTTTGTTATATACCATCTCTAATTCATCTACCATATCACCAGCATTGTCAGTTGCACTCTTCATAGCAATCATTCTAGAGGATTGTTCAGAAGCAATGTTTTCCACCAATCCTTGATAAACAATTGCCTCAATGTACCTAACTAATAATGCACTTAACGCTGTTTGTGCATCAGGCTCGTAAAGATAATCCCAGTGATGACTCATACTTTCTGTTTCTGAAGCAACCATTGGGATTAATTGTGTAGTTGTTGGCACTTGTGTCATGGTATTTTTAAAGTTGTTATAGGCGACTGACAATTGCTGAATTTCATCATTGTCATATGCATCTAGCATAACTTTAACTGTGCCCAAAAGATCGTCAAAATGCGG
>CALBNC010000112.1 GCA_937896195.1 uncultured Gammaproteobacteria bacterium | reverse complement strand
GTGCAACTGATTTGTAATCAGTAGGTCGCCAGTTCGAGTCCGGCCTTCGGCACCACATTTAAACCCATAGCAAATGCTATGGGTTTTTTTTGTTTTAAATCTTAATTATTTGACAATAATAATTCTAGTTACTTGATCTGCATCAATTTTTTTATGTGAGAATCTCTATAAACTTGACAATAGAACTCGGGTAATAACCATAAATAATTTATGGTTATTGTCCATTGTTTATTGTTGATTAATAAAAGGAGGATTGTATGTCACAGGGATTTACAAAGTCCATGGCTCGAAATATTTTTTATGGCGGGTCAATGTTCTTTTTCTTGTTACTTTTGGTGTTGACGTTTGACACGGTGAAGTCTTTGCCGAAAACAGACAATAGAGAAAATTTAACCGAGCAGGTCGTTAAAGGAAAGCATGTTTGGGAGAATAATAACTGTATTGGTTGTCACACGCTCATGGGTGAAGGTGCGTACTTTGCGCCAGAGCTTGGTAATGTTTATAAACGCATGGGAAATAGTAAAGAAGCCATTATTGCCTTTATTAAATTCAGACCAAAAAACGGCATACCAGGAAGACGTAGCATGCCACAATTTAACTTAACAGATGACGAGCTTGATGCAGTTGCAGAGTTTTTGAAATACGTTTCAGAGATTAACAATCAAAATTGGCCACCTAACATTCAAGGATAAGAGGAATTGATATGAAATATACTTCTCAAATGGTTGCAAAGCCATACTTTATTGCCGCAATTGCACTGTTCGTAGGACAGATTTTATTTGGCGTTATTATGGGCATGCAATATGTTGTCGGTGACTTCCTGTTCCCGGAAATCCCTTTTAATGTAGCACGTATGGTGCATACCAATCTTCTGATTGTTTGGCTGTTGTTTGGTTTTATGGGTGCCGCATACTATATGGTGCCTGATGAAGCTGAAACGGAGCTACACAGTCCATTATTAGCTAAAGTAATGTTTTGGATTTTCTTGGCAGCGGGCGTTGTAACTATATTAGGATACCTGTTGGTACCTTACGCAACCCTTGCTGAGATTACCATGAACGATCTATTGCCAACAATGGGACGTGAGTTCTTAGAGCAACCTACCATTATTAAAATTGGTATTGTTATTGTTGCTTTGGCGTTCTTGTATAACATTAGTATGACTATCCTTAAAGGTAGAAAAACGGTTATTAACCTGGTGTTATTAATTGGCTTGGTTGGTTTAGCTGTATTTTTCTTATTTGCTTTTTACAATCCTAGCAACATCGTACTTGATAAACTGTTCTGGTGGTTTGTGGTGCATCTATGGGTTGAAGGTGTTTGGGAGCTTATTCTAGGATCCTTATTGGCTTACGTATTGATTAAAACAACTGGTGTCGACCGTGAGGTAATCGAGAAGTGGTTGTATGTCATTATTGCCATGGCACTCATTACGGGCTTAATTGGCACAGGGCACCATTTTTTCTGGATTGGCACACCAGGCTACTGGCAGTGGTGGGGCTCTATTTTCTCTGCATTGGAACCGATTCCATTCTTTATGATGACTATTTTTGCCTTCAACATGGTGAACAAGCGTCGTCGTCAGCACCCCAACAAAGCCGCTGTATTATGGGCATTGGGTTGTTCAGTAATGGCATTCTTAGGTGCGGGTGTTTGGGGCTTTATGCACACACTATCATTTGTGAATTACTATACACACGGCTCTCAAATTACCGCAGCACACGGGCACATGGCTTTTTACGGTGCATACGTGATGATTGTATTAGCAATTATCTCATACGCCATGCCAATGCTTAATGGTCGTAAGGCTGCTAATAGCATGAAGTCTCAAGTAGTAGAGATGTGGTCTTTCTGGTTAATGACTGTCTCTATGGTGTTTATTACTTTGTTCTTGACTGCTGCTGGTATTTTGCAGGTTTATTTACAAAGAATGAACGGAGATGCATCACTACCATTTATGGTGATTCAGGATAAGATTGAGATCTTCTACTGGATGCGTGAAGGTGCAGGAATCATCTTCTTAATTGGGTTGATTGTTTATGTAGCAAGCTTCTTTGTTGGTAGAGACCAGCCTGAAGCAGAAATGCCTAAATAAACTTTTTAATTAGGATAAGAGGCCGTCTGTTTAACCTCAGACGGCCTTTTTTTTGAATGAATATAAGTAAACGACAATGACTAAGGTAACAAGATATCCGCCTGGCGAGATTATCATTTGGCTGTTTATTATGGCCGAACTACTAGTGTTTGGTTTATTTTTTTCAGCCTATGCAATAACCCGTATTGATAATGTTGAACTGTTTGAGCTGTATCAGAAAAATCTAGATACAACAGCAGCGCTGTACAATACGATAGCGCTATTGAGCAGCAGTTATTTTGTTATTAGGTCAGTTATAGCCATCAAGGCAGATGAGCAAAAAAACGCCTATCGATGGATGTTGTTAGCGGTTGCTATGGGCTTGGTTTTTATTGTTATCAAGACTGATGAGTTTTCTCATCATATTGATAATGGTATTACCTTAAGCACCAATACGTTTTACATGTTTTATTTATCATTGGCATTTTTTCATTATTTGCATGTGATTCTAGGGCTGGTTATTTTGGGTGTATTGGCGCACAATATGAACAAAGGCATGTACTCTTCTAAAGAGAATGCTAGTGTGGAAACGGGCGCTAGTTATTGGCATATGGTCGATTTAGTTTGGCTAATCTTATTTCCTTTAGTTTATGTAATGTGATGAAGATAAAAAAACAATCAACAATCGTAGAAACAGTGGTTTTTTTGCTATTGATAGCACTAACCTTAGTGACTTATCAGGTTGGTAAAATGGGACTATCTGGCGTTAACATATCCTTAGGTGTATTTGCTATTGCTCTTTTTAAGGGTGCGCTAATTAGTGAACATTTTATGCAACTAAAGCACGCTAGCGGTCTTTGGCGCTGGATGATTTTAATTTGGCTTATACTGTTGGGTATTGTTATTTACCTAGCATTCACAGCATAGAGAAAATATTATGAACAAACAAAAACAAGACAAAATTCCTTTTTACAAGCCACAAGGCAATGAAGTAGAGCTGTTTGAGCACGCTTATAAAAATCAGCTACCCCTGCTTATCAAGGGGCCAACAGGTTGCGGAAAGACTCGATTTATTCGTCACATGGCCGCCAAGCTAGATCGACCACTTTATACAGTCGCTTGTCATGATGACTTAACCGCAGCAGATTTGGTGGGCAGACACTTAATTAATGACAAAGGCACTTACTGGTGTGATGGCCCATTAACAAAAGCAGTTAGAGAAGGTGCAATTTGTTATTTGGATGAGGTGGTTGAAGCACGTAAGGACACAACAGTTGTATTACACCCCTTAACAGATGACAGACGCATCTTGCCTATTGAACGCACCGGTGAGACGCTAAGTGCGCCCGAAGAGTTTATGTTGGTTACCTCTTATAATCCGGGCTATCAAAACTTACTTAAAGGTATGAAACCCAGCACAAGACAGCGTTTTGTTGCCATGAGCTTTGATTTTCCAGATGTGCAAACAGAGGTTTTTGTACTCTTGGCAGAAACTGATATTGATAAAGCCACGGCAGAAAAACTGGTTGGCCTGGCCACTTCTATGCGAGCACTTAAGGATCATGATCTTGAAGAGGCTGCCTCTACTCGACTGTTGATCTACACAGCCACCTTAATTGCCAGCGGCATGCCAATATTAGAAGCCTGCAGAGCAGCATTGGTTGAGCCATTAACTGATGATCAAGAAACTATTGATGCTTTAATGGAAGTTGTTAATGCCACACTCGGATAATAAAAACACCTCTTTAGCAATTCTCTTTGAGGCGCTGTATTTGCTTAACTTATTGCTATTACCCGGCATTGCTTTTTTGATACTCGCCTGGTTTTATCTTAAATATAAAGATCATTCGTCTAGTTTGGTTAGGTCACACTTGCAGCAAACTTTTTTTACCAGTCTAATTGGCGGCACGCTTATTGTTCTAGTTATTGCCTTACTGTTTATATTTGGCGGATTTTCTAACTCTTACATATGGATGTGGATTATTTTGTATTTCACTTTGGCGCACTCAACGCTAGTGGTATTTGGCGCACTGGGATTAGCAAAAGCTATGTCGTCGCAATCGTGGCGCTACCCGGTTATCGGCCTGCCTTTGCCTAAGGATAATTAAATGGAAGAACGTGTTGGTGAAATTTGGCATAATTTTATTACGCGTATGGCGGATAAAAATTATCCAGACGCTGAAGTCGAACTTATCAATATTAAAAAAACCATTGGTATTTTTTTTCGCGCACTGGGTGGAGATGGCTCACTCAGCGTGGCACAAACAGATGAGAGTGAATATACCTCAGAGCGTAGTTTTTTAAAACGCATTGCTCGTAGTAGTGAGAAATACGAGTTTGCCTGGATAGATGAAAATTCATTGCGCCTTCCTAAGGTGATTGATTATTTCCCAACCAAAGTGCTTAATAAAGATTTATATCTTTGGCTGGCGGCACTCGCCTCAATTTCTAAACAATCCGATAGCTGGATTGTTGATAATCAATTGCGTACTCAGTGTGCATTAACGATGTTTCCAGGCCTAAAAAACCTGTATCAAAGACTATTAACTGCACATTTAAAGCAGCGCCCAGAACTAGACAAAATATCCAAAAATGAACAAAAAACAGAAAATATTATTCTTAAGGCATTAAAACGACCTGGTAGCGTTACCGCGTTGCCAAAAAGCAAATACATGCCTAGGCCGGTCACACTTTGGCTGCATCCAAATCCACCTAAGGCACTTCAAAAGGGTGATCAAGAAAACTTAAAAGACAGCGACAACCAAAGAACAGACAAGCAAAAAGACGCTACCGATATTGGCAAGAAACAAGCTAAGCGTGTTGATAGTCCAGACGAGGTTCGAGGCTTAATTACCGTGCGCATGGAAAACCTGTTTACTTGGGGCGAGTTTGCCAATATGGACAGGTCCACCGATGATGACGAAGACCCTGAAAATGCCAAAGATGTTGCCAAAGATCTAGACGAGCTGGCCATTGCTAGAAATCAGCGTGCCTCTAAGGTACAAATGAAGTTTGATCTTGACCTACCTTCAGAGGCAATGGATGATGAGATTTTGGAAGAAGGTATTTTGTTGCCAGAGTGGGATTGGAAAAAGCAAGCTTTAATTCAGGATAAATGTCATGTGGTTAGCCTGGTGTCAACTGAGCAGCAAGACACACATTTGCCTGATCATTTAAAAGCCACCGCCAAAAAACTACGCAATCAGTTTCAAGCAATTACACCTGCGCGAACTTGGCACTATGCACAAAGCGATGGACAAGAAGTGGACATGGAAGCTTATTTAAAATTTAAAGCGAACCTGCTCGCTGGACAGCACGACGGTAAAGATAATTTTTACAAAGAACTCAGCAGTGGTGCGCGAGACTTGTCTTGTTTATTATTGGCAGATTTGTCTTTATCTACAGACACTTGGGTAAATAATAATTCGCGCGTGATTGATGTGATTCAAGATAGTTTATATTTATTTGCTGAAAGTTTAAACGCCACAGGCGATCGATTTGGTATGGTTGGGTTCTCTTCTAGAAAAACCAATCCTATTCGTATTCATACACTCAAAACTTTTGATGAAAAATACAACGGCAAAATTCGATCACGTATTGCACAGATTAAGCCAGGCTACTACACGCGTATGGGCGCCGGCATTCGCCATGCTGCCAATCTTTTAAAAGAACAAGTTGCTACTCAGCAATTGCTACTTATCTTAACGGATGGCAAGCCTAATGATTTAGACATGTATGAAGGGCGCTATGGTATTGAAGATACCAAGCAAGCTATTTTGTCTGCTCGAGCCATGGGGCTTAAGGTTTTTTGTGTAACGATTGATGAAAAGGGCAATGACTATTTACCTAATTTATTCGGCACTAACGGTTATGCACTGGTTAGGAAGGTAACTGATTTGCCAAAAACACTGCCAATGCTTTATGCGCGTTTAACGCTCTAAATCAATACGGATGGGTATGTCTCCAGCATGCTTGAACTTAAGAATTACATCAACAAAACTAAGATCACTAATCGGCTTGTGTAGACCCATAAACATAATATGATAAGACATTGGTTTGAGCGTTAATACTTGTCCAGGTTTAAAGCGGTGATTGGGCTGATGAACCATTTTTGCAAAGCCGTCAATAATTTGTGTTTCATGCAACTCGGTCTTTTTGGCAATAGAGCTAGAAACACTCAACAGCACATCTTGTGTATCTGAAAGATTGGTAATTTCTCCATATGCAGCAGAAGATCTAGCATTTTTTGAATTTTTCTTTATTCTAAAATTCTCAGTTTTAATGGGTGCCTCAAGTAGTGATAATATGTTGGCTGTAAATTCTTTTTTTGGTGTACCAGTGTAGCCAATATGGCGCGTTTCTCCATCTTGATCGATCAAGTATAAAGTCACACTATGATTGTATAGACGCACCTTGTCTTCTGCAGCACTTGTGGTTTTTTTGTGTATGACTCGGCGAACATTTTCAACATCGACATCACCACCAATTTGCGTATAACGAGCCTTGAATAACTGAACAATATGATCAATTTGCGCTCGGCTTCCAGTAAGGCCAACAAAATTCGGATTAAAGTGAGTAATAAACTGGTTTAAATGTTCTGGTGTGTCGTATTCTGGATCAACAGTCACAAACATGATTTGTAGTTTATCTTGGGCAAACTTTGGTAATTGTTCATACAGTTGTTTCAAATACCCTAAGGTAAATGGGCAAACATCAGCGCAGTTGGTATATCCAAATCCAAGTATAACAACTTTTCCCTTATAGTCATTAAGCTGCATTGGCTTGTTGTACATGTCTACAGCCGTAAAATTACCGCCAACGCCGCTCAATACAGGCAGATCGCTGTTAGCATTTGCTGGACTAATAAGGCTAAATCCCAGCATTAGAATGAGTAGTAGTTTATTATTTAGCATAGTATTTTCTCCCAAGGGGCGATGTCTGGCAATAGGTGTTGTTCATTAATATTGGTTATTTTATAAATAGCTTGATCAGATTTTTGAATGTCGATAACTTGTTTAATTTTTGCAATACGCCACTTATTATTAGTGGCGATTCCCTTCCAGTCAATAATTAATTCTAGTTGGAGGTTGTTATCAAGGGCTTTAATAACATTAACACTACGCAATAAGTGTCCACCACTGCCCATCCAATTTTTACGTTTTTCTAATGCTTCACGCGCATGCCCAGAAAACCGGTTAGCACCAATAACAATTTGGTAGTTGGCATTGCTATCATCAAACATATTCAAGTGAGCGGCGTTATGTCCATCTAGTAATAATAGCCAAGAATAGGCAAATTGCCGATTAAGGTAATGATTGGCATTAAATTCAAAGTCAACGATTTTGGCATTAGGCGCTTGTTGTAGTCGCTCAACTTGATTCAACGCACCATTTTGATTCAGCTTAAAAATAAAAGCCTCTTGAATTTGTTGAGTTTTTAGCTTTTGCTGTTCTAGATAGCTTAGTTGAGCCGTTAGAGTGAAAGTAGTTTGACTCTGTGGCTCTGAATCATTTGACACTTCACTAAGCTCTGCACCAATAATTTGTAGCGCTTTGATATTTTTTGGATAATTACCAGCATAACTAGACTGATGTTTGAGCAAGTCTGCATAATATCCCATCACCACCGTTGCTACTTGGTTTATAGTTTTGGCGTAATTTTTAACTTGTTGATATTTCTGATGAATCGGATTGTATTCTACAAGAGCATTAACGCTTGTAGAATACAACCCAAACGAACACAAGAGCAAGCATAAGTATCTGAGCATGTTGATATTGTTATTCGTATTGGGCTGCATTATGACTTAATGTGGCGCTTCTAGCTGCTCCATTAAGTCATTGTTCCACTCTCCTTCTACGGAAACATGCGCCGCCGCACCAAGAGAAATGGCTTCAATCAGGTTGTGATTGACATACGCATACAAACCTGGTTGTCTAAAGGTGTAAACCATAGCTGCCGCTTCGCCAGCAAATACCGGCCAAGTTTCGCGGTTTGTCATTGGCGTATCATCAAACGAACCACCATGCCAGAATAAATCAGCATGTCCACCAATTAAATGCACGCGAGAATCACGATTAGCCTGAGAGTGAATGAATAGCACAGTATCACCAACATTGGCTTTCATTGCATTATCACCCGTTAAAGCACCTACTTTACCATTAAAGGTTAGATGAGTTGGGATAAGTCCACGCATAACTTTCATGGTTTCACCCATGGCAAAAATTGGAGAATCGTAGCGCTTGAAAGTGCCGTCATCATTTTGAGCAACATACCAATCTTGCTCACCAATGTAGTAGCCTTTGTCGTAGGTAACGGCCTGGCCTTTTTCATCTGTCAAACCTTCACGCGGTAGAACCATGATCGCACCATTCATACCTGAAACAACGTGATATGGAATCATAGCACCACCTGGAGCACAATGATAAACAAAAGTACCTGTTCTGTCAGCTTTGAAGCGTATCACAACTTCTTGACCAGGTGCGACATGGGTTAAAGCACCCGCACCTAAAGCGCCCGTCGAGGCGTGGAAATCAATATTATGTACCATTTCATTAGTCTTAGGGTTTTTAAGCGTAAGCTCTATGTAGTCGCCTTCATGCACAATAATCATTGGTCCAGGGTTAGAGCCATTAAAGGTTAGCGCCTGGTAAAAAACACCCGGCGCAATTTCCATTTCTTTTTCAACAACAACCAACTCCACTTCAACAATCTTTGGGCCACCTACAGCTACTTGATTGTGTTTGGGCAGAAAAGGCGGCGCGACTAGTTTTTGTTGGACGCGCGGAAGGGATTCAATATGAGATTGAATACCAATATTAAAGCCCTTAAGTCCGCCACCTTCTGAAAGTGCGGGGTGTCCAGCCATAACACTGCTACTGGCAAATAGTGCTGAAATTGTTAAAGCCTTGCCTAGCTCTTTTATTAATTTTGTTTGCATAAATACCTCTTTATTTTATTAGTTAAAGTCATGAAATAACTAGAACGATCTGCAGAATTACAATAGAACAGCACCCTCCTATTTGTGCTTTTAATATCGTTATGAGGCATATTTTAAAATGAAAGTTTAAGGTGATGCATTGATGCATATCAATAAAATGAAATATTCTATCGATATGAATAAGAAATGGGAGTTATTTGCAATTTTTGCCAAATTTTTCTATAAAAATGGCGTTAAACATCTAAAAACACCAATAATAGCCTGTTTTATAGGGTTTTTATTAGATAATAGCCTGTATTTTTACGTGATTTAAGATATTTCTTAAATTTTTAGCCTTGTTTTAGCTATGAGTGCACTCGCTGGTCTTAAAAAAGGCGCAATTTGAGCCGGTGACTGGGTCGCAGTAACCGCATAATTCATCGCCATTATGTAGTTTAATTTTTTTGTTATCAAGAATGACGCCATCTTTTTTAAGTTCACCAAGCGCCCTAGAAAAGGATTCTGGCTTCATACCCAAGTAAGCCGCAATAAGGGATTTTGAATAAGGCAATTCGAACGTATTACTAATTTTACTGTGAACCAGATACCAGCCAACTTTTTCTTTAGCAGTTTTAAGTTGTAAAACTTCAGCACTAAGCATTAATGCCTGAACGCCATCAGCCAAAAATTGAACGATATTAAGTGAGAACTGATGATTATCCGCCATCATTTTTCCAATGGATTCTTCTGGAAAATAAAACAAAGTGGTATTGGTAATAAAATCTGCCACCACATCGTAATATTGTGAAAAGTGCATGGGCGATACGATGGATTTTTTGTCCACGATTCTTAGAACTATTTCATCCCCGCGCTCATTAATTTTAGATAATTTAAATAAGCCTTCAAAGTTAATATAAAGTTTAGAATGTTCATCCGCGTTAAACGAAACCATCTCCCCTTTGTGATATTGCTTAACCTGCATGGTGTCCAATAAAGGCGCTAGCTGTTGCTCACTCAAGCCCTGAAAGATTGGAAGTTTTAATAAATAGCTGCGGTAGCTGCTAAGATTTTTATTACTTGGAATCATGTGGGTAATTCTAACAGAGTAATTGTTTATTAAATACTAATAGTGTGGATAATATTATTCTGAATTATTAGGATAAGTCTTGATCTAGATCAAGGATTTATAAGGCCTTATTGATATAATTAAGACTCTCTCCCCCGGGGTTGGCTTTGCTAGCCCCACCCTATTAAACCAAGTCCCTATTGAATATCCTAGGGATTTTTTATGAGCAGAGTACCATGAGTTTATTTGATTTGGCATTGATTAAAAAATATGATCGCTCCGGACCAAGGTATACCTCTTACCCAACGGCGAATAATTTTTCAGCATTTACTCAAAACGATTATCAAAATCAAGTGAAGCTAAGTAACGAACGCCAAGGGCCGATTTCGTTATATTGCCATATTCCATTTTGCAATACTGTGTGTTTTTATTGTGGTTGCAATAAGGTTGTGACCAAAGATAAAAGCAAGGCTGAGCCTTATTTAGACGCTTTATTTAAAGAGATTGATAGACAAGGCGCATTGTTTGATTCTGGGCGTCAAGTAGAGCAAATGCATTTTGGCGGCGGTACACCCACTTTTTTATCAAACCAACAAATTGTGCGCCTTAGTGAAAAGCTTCAAAGTGTTTTTAATTTTTCAAAACACGGCGAATATTCAATTGAAATTGACCCAAGAGGGGTTGACGAAGACACGATTAAAGCCTTGGCAAAAGCGCGCTTTAATCGTATTAGTCTAGGCGTACAAGATTTTAATGCAGCCGTGCAAAAAGCGGTTAATCGTATTCAGAGTTTTGAGCAAACACGCTCCGTGATTGATTTGGCTCGCGATAATGGCTTTCAGTCAATTAGCATTGATTTGATTTATGGACTGCCGAAGCAATCCGTAGAGACGTTCAAAACAACCTTGATCCAAGTAAATGAGCTTCGGCCAGACCGCATTTCATTGTTTAATTATGCACACTTGCCTGAGCTATTTAAGCCTCAGCGTCGTATTAACGTTTTGGAATTACCAAATGCGGATGAAAAATTAGCTATCTTTAAATATTCGATGGATTTTTTATTAGCTCAAGGCTATGTCTATATTGGCATGGATCATTTTTCATTGCCTGAAGATCCTTTGGCAATTGCTCAGCAGCAAGGGCATTTATATCGAAATTTTCAAGGTTACGCGACTCATGCAGATTGCGATATTGTTGGTTTGGGTTTGAGCTCTATTGGTCAGGTTGGCGATAGCTTTTCTCAAAATGAGAAAAATATTGAGCAGTATTATCAGCGTATCGAGGCAGGAGAGTTGCCCGTGATTAAAGGACAGTTAATTAATCAAGATGACAAGATAAGGCGCGCAGTAATTATGGATTTAATTTGCCACTTTGAGTTAGATTTTTCCAAAGTTGAACGGGCTTTTGATATTAATTTTCAAGACTACTTTTCGGATTCATTAGCCCAGCTTGACGATATGCATGCAGACGGATTGTTAAAGTTAGACAACAATTCAATCAAGGTGATGGAAAAAGGCAAGTTATTGATTCGTAATATCTGTATGGTATTTGATGCTTACTTAGCCAGTACTAAGACCCAGTTTTCAAAAACTATCTAATCACGTCAAAACCGGGCGCTAAGTTTAAGGCGAAAACACTTTCGTTTAGTTCAGGATTAAGGATTATTTTGCTAAAGAGCACCTGAATTTTTTGGCCTAGTTGGCTTGTTAATTGGATGGTGTCCAAGGTCTTATTGCGAAAGCCAAAACTCAGCTGATTGCTTTGGCTCGTTTTGTACCAATTAACCCCTAGCTCGCTATGAGAGAACCTTGGTAAGTCTTGTAAGTTTTCAGGGCGATTCATCAGCCAGTATAAAGGAGTATTTTTTAAATCATTTGTGGCCTGTTGGCTGGCCTGTTCTAATTCTGTGTCAATGAGCCACAATTCATGCTTGTTTAGCAATAAGGTTTGCTCAATTGGCGTCTTAGTTTGCCAAACAAAAGAAGCGGGGCGCTTAAAATGTAGGTGGCCAGAAGTCTTAGTTAAAAGCGTGTTTGAGTCACTAAAGGTTTGTTGGGTGAAGTTTGCGCTGAGCGTCTCAAACGAATTAAAAAAATCACTAAATTCACTATTTGCTATCGCCACGCTGGAAAAGCATAGGGCTAACGCAGCTAGAAAATTAGTCATCTGAATTAATTGGCTCTGGCGCAAGCACTTGGCGATTGCCCGCACTGTTCATGGTGCTTACAACACCCGCTGATTCCATATCTTCGATAATACGAGCTGCTCGGTTGTATCCAATACGCATACGACGCTGCAAGCTTGAGATGGATGCTCTACGAGACGAGGTAACAATCTGTACGGCATCATCATATAAAGGGTCTAATTCCCCACCAGGTGTTGAAGTTGCACCACCAGTGCTACTATGAGAATCTTGTGACTCACTGTGTGCATTTAAGATGCCATCGAGGTAGTTGGTTTCTGAGTTTTCTTTTAAGAAATTTACCACCCGTAAGATTTCATCATCATCAACAAAAGCGCCATGTACACGAGTCAGGTGCGCTGCACCAGGACTCATATAAAGCATATCGCCCATACCTAGTAATTGTTCGGCGCCGCCCTGGTCGAGAATGGTTCGAGAATCTACCTTGCTTGAGACTTTAAAGGCAATTCTAGTTGGTATGTTGGATTTAATAAGGCCGGTGATAACGTCAACACTTGGGCGCTGAGTAGCGATAATAATATGAATGCCAGCGGCACGTGCTTTTTGCGCTAAACGTACAATTAGAGCTTCAACGCGTTTGGCTTTAGTGCGATCTTCTTGAGCCAGTGCACCTAACATGTCGGCGTACTCATCAATCACCAGCATAATCAGTGGTAATGCTTTTAGCTCTTGTGCTTCTTCACCTTCTTGCGCTGTATTTTTATTAAAACTTGGGTCTAGTAATGGCTTGCCCTTTTCTTTAGATTTTTTGAGTTTTTCATTAAATCCGTCAATATTTCGAACGCCAAATTTGGCCAGTAATGAATAGCGACGCTCCATCTCGTTGACACACCACCAGAGTGCAGATGCTGCCTCGTTCATGTCGGTAACAACGGGTGTTAATAAGTGTGGGATATCTGCATATATCGCTAACTCAACAATTTTCGGATCGATCATAATGATGCGAACTTCATCAGGCTTGGCTTTGTAAAGCACACTTAAGATCATGGCATTCAAACCAACTGACTTACCCATGCCCGTAGCACCAGCCACTAATAGATGAGGCATTTTTGACAAGTTAGCAACAATAGGGTGCCCGTTAATGTCCTTGCCTAAACCCATAGAAAGCGGTGAGCTAGATTTAGCAAACTCTTCAGAAGCAAGTACTTCTTTAAGGCTGATCATTTCTCGTGTTTCGTTAGGAATTTCCAAGCCGATAACAGGCTTGCCAGGAATCACGTCAACAATACGCACACTCTCAACCAACAAAGCACGAGCTAAGTCTTTATTCAGATTCATGATTTGAGACACTTTAACGCCCGGTGCTAAGGAAAGCTCAAACTGAGTAACAACTGGCCCTGGGGTAACCGTGGTGATGGTGACGTCAAAACCAAAATCTTTAAGCTTTAATTCAACTTGTCGAGACATATTTTCCAGTACTTGCTCAGAAAAACCATGGGTATTGTTAGCGGACTCGTCCAGTAAATCTAAGCTAGGCAGGCCTGCAATTGTTGTTGTGTTAAATAGATTTGAAGAGGCAGATTTTTTTATTTTTTTAACTTGAGCGGCTTTAACCTTGGCAACAACACTTGGTCTTTCTATCGGCTTAGGCGTGATCTGAAGTTTGTCTGGTTTATTGAGTTTAGCCTTGGCACGCTTCTCTTTGATTTTGGCAAAAAAAGCACCCAGCGTACTACCAGTAGAAGAAAAAATATTAATCCAAGAGGCGCTAGCAACAATGCTAAAACTCACCATGATAATGCCCAGATAAACAATAAGCGAAGCGCCACCAAACAATACGCCAAAGTAATCATGCATACTAATACCGAGATAACCTCCCGAGGAGCCCATATTGGTGAAATTCTGAGCAAGAAAGGCACTGCTAAAAGCAATGAGAATAATAAGAGCAAAATTACGGATCAAGATAATTGTCTTGGGTGATTTTGGTTGTTCCGCACTTTTATGAACGCACCAGCCAAACCAGCTAAGGGCTATCGGAATAATGTAGGCACTAAAACCCAGAATAGATAAGGAAATATCACTTAAATAAGCACCAAAGATACCGGCCAGGTTAGCAACTGATGTATCAAGGGCTACATCGCCAGACCATGGGTTCTCGTGGGAAGAGTGAGTAAGCAGTGCTGCCAAATAAACAAGACCAATAGCGACAAGCGTAATAAAGAGTATCTCACTACTGGCTTTTGTGCGTGGCTTTTGTCGGTTTTTTTTAACTTTGATTGATGTATTTTTTTTCAAGGGGATTTACTCTTGCTCTATAATGTTTGAATCTAAAAGGCTGATTTTGGTCTGGTTATAAGTATAAAGGATTGGAATACAAATGAGTGAAAATAAACATTGTAAGGTATTGATTATAGGTTCAGGTCCCGCAGGTTATTCAGCAGCGGTTTATGCAGCGCGTGCAAATTTAAGTCCAGTGATGGTTAGTGGTATGGAGCAAGGTGGCCAGCTAATGACAACAACTGATGTTGATAACTGGACTGGCGATGATGGGGGCGTTCAAGGACCTGAGTTAATGGAGCGCATGAAAAAACATGCTGAGCGTTTTGACACTGAGATTATTAATGACTACATTACGACAGTTGATTTTTCAAAACGTCCATTCACTTTAAAAGGTGGATCTTCAACATACACTGCAGACTCAGTTATTATTGCTACGGGTGCATCAGCTCGTTATTTAGGTTTGGAATCTGAAGAGACGTTCAAAGGCAAGGGTGTTTCAGCCTGTGCAACCTGTGATGGATTTTTCTATCGTGGCCAAAAGGTTGCAGTTATTGGTGGTGGTAATACAGCGGTTGAAGAGGCGTTGTTCTTATCTAATATCGCTGATCATGTCACCATCGTTCATAGAGGAGACAAATTCTCTAGCGAAAAAATTCTTTCTAATCAGCTTATTGAAAAATCAAAAAATGGCAATATCAGCATTGAGTACAATCAAAATTTAGATGAAGTGTTGGGTGATGACATGGGTGTTACAGGCCTTCGTTTGAAGAATAACGACGGCAGCACTAAAGACATTGACGTTCACGGAGTATTTATTGCGATTGGACATACGCCAAATACGAGTATCTTCGAAGGTCATCTTGAGATGAGTCACGGCTATTTGCAAGTACAAAGCGGCACCCAGGGCAATGCAACACAAACGTCAGTAGAAGGTGTATTTGCAGCAGGTGATGTTGCAGACCATATTTATCGCCAAGCGATTACTTCAGCTGGCTCAGGTTGTATGGCAGCTTTAGATGCTGAGAAATTTTTAGGCGAATAGTTTTTCATAAAGTATAGGATTTATTGGTATAATTCTGTCTTTTACGGCCGCATAGCTCAGTTGGTAGAGCAAGGGATTGAAAA
>CALBNC010000111.1 GCA_937896195.1 uncultured Gammaproteobacteria bacterium | reverse complement strand
TACAGCGACTTAATTTCACGTTAAAAACTAGTTGGCGTATAATTTATAAGCATGAATTTCCCCCTACAAATCGGTATCTTATCTGATACACATGGCTATATCCATCCGGATATTGTCAGTCTATTTAGTCAGTGTGATATTGTTGTTCATGCGGGTGATATTATTGATGAAAAAACCTTGTCATTACTAACTCCTAAACAAAGCATGGTTGCTGTTCAAGGTAATAATGATGGGCATTTAGTTCAATTAAAAACAACTGAATCTATTGAGTTACCAGGTGGCACACTTGTGGTTAATCATGGGCACACCTATGGTCGTAAGCAGCCTTCACACAACTTGTTACGAGAGGCATACCCTAATGTCAAAATGATTGTCTATGGACATACTCATAAGCAACTCATAGAGCAAGATACAATTCCATGGATTGTCAATCCAGGTGCTGGTGGAGAAACACGCAATCATGGTAGCTCAAAATGCCTAATGCTGACAATAAAATCTGAGCAAAATTGGTGTATAAAACCTTATAATTTTAGCGAGTTATAAACAGCGGCTTTCGTAAAAAATGAAGTATTTCACCATATGCAATGTATAATTAGCGGTTTTTATAAGTAAATAGGAACGACAATGAAAAATGCTTTTTATGCACAATCAGGCGGTGTAACTGCAGTAATTAATTCTTCTGCATGTGGCGTGATTGAAACAGCGCGCAAATATCCAGATAAGATCGGCAAAGTTTATGCAGGTCAAAATGGCATTATCGGCGCCCTAATGGAAAACTTAATTGACACTTCTAAAGAGTCAGACGCAGATATTGCTGCGCTTAAGCATACACCATCAGGTGGTTTTGGCTCTTGTCGTTATAAGATGAAGTCTTTAGAAGCTAATAAAGCTGAATACGAAAGATTGATCGAAGTTTTCAAGGCTCACGATATCGGCTACTTTTTCTACAATGGTGGTGGTGATTCAGCTGATACATGTCTTAAAGTTTCTCAGCTATCTGAATCAATGGGTTACCCAATCCAGGCGATCCATGTACCAAAAACAGTTGATAATGATTTACCTATTACAGACAACTGCCCAGGTTTTGGTTCAGTTGCTAAATACATTGCTGTTTCAGCAATGGAAGCAAGTTTTGACGTTGCATCAATGGCTGCTACTTCAACTAAAATTTTCGTCCTAGAAGTTATGGGTCGTCATGCTGGTTGGATTGCTGCTGCAGGCGGACTACTTGACGACTCAATTCCAGTGGTTATTCTTTTTCCAGAAGTTGACTTTGATGAAAAGAAATTTTTGGCAAAAGTTGATGCTAATGTTAAAAAATTTGGCTATTGTACAGTTGTTGTCTCTGAAGGCACAAAATGGCCAGATGGTCGCTTCTTAGCAGAGCAAGGTACTCGTGATGACTTTGGTCATGCACAACTTGGTGGCGCTGCTCCAGTTGTTGCTAACTTAATCAAAGATGCACTAGGCTACAAGTTCCATTGGGCTGTTGCTGACTACTTACAACGTGCTGCACGTCACTTAGCATCAGAGTCTGATGTTGAGCAAGCGTATGCATTAGGTGAAGCGGCAGTTGAACTTGCTATGCAAGGTAGAAACTCAGTTATGCCTGCAATTATCCGTACATCGAATAATCCATACACTTGGGAAATCGGTGTTGGTGAATTAAAGGATGTTGCTAACGTCGAAAAAATGATGCCTATGGAATACATCTCTGAAGATGGTTTCGGTATTACAGAAGCATGTCGTGAGTATTTACAGCCATTAATTGAAGGTGAAAACTACCCTCCATATAAAAATGGACTACCTGACTACGTTGTTATGAAAAAAACAATGGTAGAAAGAAAATTACCAGTGTTTGAAATTTAATAAACCCTTAAGAAAAAATGAATGTCATTCTTCTAGGACCTCCAGGCGCAGGCAAGGGTACTCAAGCAACTAATATTTGCGACAAGTATTCAATACCTCAAATTTCAACAGGTGACATGTTACGTGGTGCCGTTAAAGCGGGAACGCCTCTAGGCATTGAAGCTAAGAAAGTTATGGATGCAGGTGGGCTTGTGTCTGATGATATTATCATTGGCTTGGTTAAGGAAAGAATTCAAAACAAAGACTGTGAAAATGGTTTTTTGTTTGATGGATTTCCTCGTACCATCGCACAAGCTGAAGCGCTAAAAACTGACAATGTGAACATTGACTATGTGGTTGAGATTCAAGTACCTGATGAGGATATTATTGCTCGTATGTCTGGTCGACGTGCGCATTTAGCGTCTGGTCGAACTTACCATATCGTCTACAATCCACCTAAAGTTGAGAATGTTGATGATATTACTGGTGAGGAGCTGGTTCAGCGCGCTGATGACAATGAAGCAACAGTTCGTTCACGTTTAGATGTCTATCATGAACAAACCCAACCCTTGGTAGATTACTACCAAGCTTGGATGAGAAATGATGATAATGCACCTAAATATGGTGCTGCTGTTGGTGTTGGATCGCTTGATGAAGTTAGAGATCGTGTCTACTCTAACCTAGACTAAACTTTCATTTTTTTCTTAAAAACTGAAGGCTTATGTCAATAATGGCATAAGCCTTTTTTTATAATTTATTTAACAAAAACTTATTATTATGACTATTGGACCAAGACAAATAAACGTTCCGTTTAGACCAATTCCGCTAGATGTGCCTGAAGGCATGAAGCCAAATGAATTTTTCAACTCATCTGAAAATTTAAAAGACTTGACTCAAAACAATGGATTACTAACCAATAAAGAAGATTTGTTACTCTACCGAAAGGCACTTGGTCATTCAAATCTATTTGACTGTTCAATTATTTACAACACTTCAAAAAGTGTTTTAAATCCTTTAGGTAGACCTGTTAGGCGTACACAAGTTCCGGGCAATGTTAAAAATGTCTGGAACCGTATGAATCAAATTATTATTGGTTTTATGTTAGAAGAGTTTCCAGATGCTGACAAGCATTTAGTTTTAGCTGGCGAAGCTTCTTTAGACTCAACGTGGCCGATCACCTCACCCGGTGTACCAAGTATTCGTATGCTTCATAACCATTTTATTGTGTTTGATAAAGAGCAGTTAAAAAATGCTGAATTGTCTGACCCAAAAAATCCAAACTTAACTGATGGCGGTCAACATTCACTCTTTGCAAATTACATGGAAGAGGTTTACGCTGAATTTCAATCGAAACTTAATTTTGAAATTTTAAAGCCAGTTACTGGCGAAGCATCAAGTTTAGCACTTACGGGATACCCTCAAGGTTTACCAAGCTGGGAGGTAACTGGTGGCATTGAGAGTCTTAAAAATGTTAAATTTTGGGATGAGTATGATTTAGTTTTAAAAGGGTTCCTTGATTTTTATAGAACTTTTTTTGCTCAAGTATCTTGTCGAAATTCTGCCGTACCCAAAGAGGCTTACTTCCCTGAATTGATCGAAAACACACTGCTATTCAATACTTGCTTCTTATCAGCTGCAAAGAAGGTTCGTGATAAGTGTATTGATGATGCGAAATACTCGTCATCAATTCGTTGGCAACCTGCGTTCAAGCAATTAATTTACCGTAATGACCAAGGCAAGTTGATTGTCACCATTTCACAAAACTCGATTGGTAATGCTATTACTGAATTATTAGGTGTCGTTGTCAAGCGTGTTCCAGATGCGCAAGGCTATGAAGCTTCGGAGCCGGCATTATTAGATAAGCTGCTTAAATTAAGATCTAGATTGGTAGAAGCAGATTTAGGTGAAGGTATTGAGACCAAGTATTGGAAAAAAGACTGA
>CALBNC010000110.1 GCA_937896195.1 uncultured Gammaproteobacteria bacterium | reverse complement strand
TAATGTAAAAATTTAGGAAATAATGCTAATTAGAAGTCTTTAGTAGAAATATCATTACTTTCTAGCCAAATTCTGAATTTTTCTTGAATTTCTACCAAGGTTTTTTCATCATCTGCTTCAAATCGCAACACTAAACAAGGTGTTGTGTTTGAAGGGCGAACCAGTCCCCATCCATTAGGGTAGTCGACACGCACACCGTCAATAGTGGTAATTTTAGCACCATCAAAACTTACATTGTTAGCCAGTTTATCCATTGCACTAAACTGCTGACCTTGCTCATCAAAGTGAATATTAATCTCTGGAGTGTTGATGCTATCAGGCAAATTAGCAAAGACTTGTTCGCAGGTTTGATCCGTTTTTGATAATATCTCTAATAACCTTGCGCCTGTGTAGAGTGCATCATCAAAACCGTACCAGCGCTCCTTAAAGAAAATATGTCCGCTCATTTCACCACCCAGCGCAGCGCCAGTTTCTTTAAGTTTGGCTTTAATGAAGCTGTGCCCTGTGCGAGACATAATAGGTTCACCACCATGCTCACTAATGTCTTTTGGTAGGAGTGATGAACACTTCACGTCAAAGACAATTTTGGCGCCTGGATTGCGTTCAAGTATGTCTCTTGAATATAAAATCATTTGTCGATCTGCCCAAATTATATTGCCTTTGTTGTCAATGAGCCCAAGTCGATCACCATCACCATCAAAGGCAAAACCCATATCTGCACCCGTATCAACAACCTCTTTAATGATATCTTCTAAATTGTGAAGCTTGGAAGGATCTGGGTGGTGATTAGGGAAATTGCCATCAATTAAGCAAAATAATTTATTTACTTTTACGCCTAATTGCTCAAATAATTTTGGTGCAATGTCGCCAGCAACGCCGTTGCCACAATCTACTACAATATTAAGTGGTTTGCTAAGTTTGATATCGGACTTAACACGATCAATATAATCATCCTCAATGTCAACCTTGGTAGAGGTTCCGTGTCCTGAGGTGAAATCGTTATTTTTAATGCGTTGATATAATTCTTGAATGCGCTCACCTGAAAGAGCCTCTCCAGCAATCATAATTTTAAAACCATTGTATTCTGGTGGATTGTGAGAGCCAGTAATCATTACTCCAGAGGTGGCAGCTTTGGTGTATGTCGCAAAATAGACTAATGGCGTAGGAACCATACCAATATCGACCACATGACAACCACTTTGTTTAAGCCCTGCCTTTAAAGATTCCATGAGACTTGGACCACTTAATCGACCATCTCGACCAACTACAACGCCTCTCTCACCTTTTTCAATAGATTCACTACCAATGGCAAGGCCAATCAATTTAACGATTTCAGGGGTTAATTCTTGCTCAACAATGCCGCGGATATCGTAAGCCTTGAAGATTGATGGTGAGATGCTCATAAGGGGCTAAAATAGTGAAAGTTAAGATATCTATTTTAAGCGTAATGAAAGAAAAATTTGAAGTAATCGAAATTGAAAACACAACCATGGTGCTCAAGGTTAATCGATCTGGTGGTTGCCATAGTTGCTCTGCTAGTGCTGGATGTGGTACAGGTATTCTTGCGAGTGCTTTTGGTCATGCGACGACATTTAATAAGCCACTAGAGCCAGGTGTGGTTGTTGGAGATTTTGTCACCATGCAAATTTCTTCTTCAGAATTATTCTACAGAGCGTTTCAATTATATATGCTACCATTATTGGCACTTTTTATGGGTGCTTTGATTGGTGTAGAGCTATTTCCTATGAATGAATTATGGCAAATTGGTTTTGGATCTGTTGGCTTTATTGGTGCGTTGTTGTTTACAAAGTATTTTTTAAAGTAAATTTTTACTGACATATAAGTTTGGGATAATTAATCCATTTTTGAAAAATATCATATTATGAATAATCAAGACGTAGATCCAGCTGAAACCCTAGAATGGCTAGAAGCCTTTAGATCAGTTGCCCGGTTTGAGGGGCAAGATAGAGCTAAGTTCATCCTTAATCAACTGACGGACATGGCACACCATGATGGCATGGAATTACCAACAGGTGTTAACACAGCGTATTTAAATAGTATTGCTAAAGATAAAGAGATCACTACTGATATTAAAGTGGATGTTGAGGCAAAGATTTCAGCTATGGTTCGTTGGAATGCAATGGTGATGGTAGTTAAAGCTAACCAATTGCCTTATGAATTAGGCGGACATATTGCTTCATTTGCATCCAGTGCAACCTTATATGAAGTAGGTTTCAACCATTTCTATCGTGGCCCTGATGCAGAGCAAGGCGCAGATTTAATCTTTTTCCAAGGACATATTTCCCCAGGTATTTATTCGCGTGCTTTTTTAGAAGGGCGTATTACTGAAGACCAAATGTTGAAGTTCCGCCAAGAAACAGGTGAAGGTGGTTTAAGCTCTTACCCACACCCATGGCTAATGCCAGATTTCTGGCAATTCCCTACGGTTTCTATGGGCCTTGGGCCGATTATGGCTATTTATCAAGCGCGTTTCATGAAGTATTTACATCATCGTGAAATCAAGCAAACAGATAAACGTACCGTTTGGGCTTATTTGGGCGATGGTGAAACAGATGAGCCAGAGTCGTTAGGTGCTATCTCTATGGCTGGTCGTGAAAAATTAGACAATCTTATTTTTGTTGTTAACTGTAATCTTCAACGTCTTGATGGACCGGTGCGTGGCAATGGTAAGATTATTCAAGAATTAGAAGGCATGTTCCGAGGTGCAGGTTGGAATGTTATTAAAGTAGTTTGGGGCGGCAGATGGGATGAACTGCTTGCTAAAGATACAGATGGCCTACTTAGAAAACGCATGGAAGAAGTGGTTGACGGTGAATATCAAGCTTATAAAGCAAAAGATGGCGCCTATGTACGTAAGCACTTCTTTGGCAAATATCCTGAGTTATTAGCTATGGTAGAGCATATGACTGACGATGAGATTTATGGTCTTGATCGTGGTGGCCATGATCCATATAAAGTATTCCAGGCTTATCATGCTGCTAAGGCTTGTAGCGACAAACCAACCGTTATTTTAGCTAAAACAGTTAAAGGTTACGGTATGGGTGAAGCTGGTGAAGGCCAAAACACAACCCACTCACAGAAAAAATTAGGCCTTAAGCAGGTTGAGCGTTTTGCTCAGCGTTTTCATGTGCCAGTCACAGAAGATGACGCTAAAGAGCTTAACTTTTATAAGCCAGCAGAAGATAGTGAAGAGATGCTGTATATGAAAGCAAGACGCCAAAAATTAGGCGGCTCTTTACCAGTAAGATCTTTTAATTTAGAAAATATTAAAGCACCAGAATTAAGTGTTTTTGATGCATTATTAAAATCTAGTGGCGATCGAGAGATGTCAACTACAATGGCACTAAATCGCATCATGACTCTTTTAGTTCGTGACAAGCAACTAGGCCCTAAAATTGTACCAATTGTGCCAGATGAAGCGCGTACATTTGGCATGGAAGGCTTATTTAGACAGCTTGGTATTTATTCAGCTTCTGGGCAATTGTATCAGCCAGAAGATTCTGATAAAGTCATGTGGTATAAGGAAGATAAAAAAGGTCAAGTGTTGCAAGAAGGTATCAATGAAGCAGGCGCAATCTCTGATTGGATCGCTGCTGCAACTTCTTATGCAACGCATGACGTCACAATGATTCCATTTTATATTTACTACTCTAAATTTGGATTCCAGCGTGTCGGTGACTTGGCATGGGCAGCAGGTGATATGCAAGCTAAGGGATTCTTAATAGGTGGTACAGCTGGCCGTACAACACTAAATGGTGAAGGCCTGCAGCATCAAGATGGTGATTCTCACTTAGTGGCAAACACCATTCCAAACTGTGTGTCGTATGATCCAACTTATGCCTTTGAACTTGCTGTTATTGTGCGTAGTGGCTTAGAAAGAATGTATGAAAAGAATGAAAATATCTTTTATTACATTACAACCATGAACGAGCTTTATACTCATCCTGAAATGCCTGAAAACTCTGAGCAAGGTATTATTAAAGGTATGTATGCACTTAAGACAGTGGGTACGGGTGATTTACAAGTTCAGCTAATGGGCTCTGGAACGATTTTAAGAGAAGTTGAAGCGGCTGCACAAATGTTGGCAGATGATTGGGGTGTAAAATCAGACGTTTGGTCGGTTACAAGTTTTAACGAGCTAACTCGTGAAGCGCAAGCCATTGATCGTGTTAATCGTTTTAGTACAGATACACCAAAAGTGCCTTACATTACTCAATGTCTAGAGAATGCGAAAGGTCCAATTATTGTTGCAACTGATTACATGCGAAATTATGCTGAGCAAGTGCGTAAATATGTACCAAATCGCTATGAAGTTTTAGGTACAGATGGATTTGGTCGTTCTGATTCCCGAGCGGCACTTAGAGCCTTTTTTGAAGTAGACGCAAGCTATGTAGTGCTAGCTTCATTAAAGGCATTAGTTGACGAAGGTGAAATGAATGCTTCAGTTATTGCGCAGGCAGTTGAAAAATACGGTATAAATGTCAATAAGCCAAATCCAATGACGGTGTAGTTAAAAAGGGCTAATAAAAAAGAGGAGAATAGGGGTGACACAAGAAGAATATTTAGAAGAGTTAAGATCTGGTGCAAGAATGAGGTTTGAGGATCTAATCGAGTTAATCGAGGATGATTATGATTACACACCAGTAAGCTTTAGTAACGGTGAAACTGAAAATTCTGTTGATGAAAATCAAGGTAGTGCCAAGCTGTTTTGTTTTGCCGCTATTCACCAATTATCCCAACTAGAAACACTACATTGTTTTGGACAATATTATCAAGATGTGCTTAATACGCCTGAGAGTAATTCTCATGCAAATATTCGAAACTTCATGATCTATGGCTGGGAAGGGTTAAAGTTTGACTCACCCGTGTTAAGTCGCAAGTAAATTTTATTTAATGCCGCTTTTATAAGCGGTATTTTTTTAAGAATTTTTCGCCATATTCATAGATAGCAAGACCAAATAAAACTAGGCTAATGCCAGTTATTTGAGCAATACTTAACTGCTCATTGTTAAGTGTTGAACCTAATAATAGTGCAAATATTGGTGTAATTAAAGGAACAATGCCAACTACTCTAACACTGGCGTGTTTAATTAAATAATAATACGACATAAACCCAATAACTGAGCCAAAAAAAGCTAAATATCCAATCGATAATGCCGCTTTCAAGCTAGTTTCAGGAATTTCACCGCCAAGTGCAAACCAGCTAATAATAAATAGAGGAACACTAACAATGAGCGCACCAGTTGTGGTTTCTAAGGCAGATATTTGTGAGTTAATTTTTTTAAGTTTAACGGAAATAAAAGCTTGAAAAGTCATGGCTAAAGTCACGCTTATAAGACCTGTTAGTAATGTTTCTGCAAAAACAAAGGAATGTTTAAAAATCATAAAAAGGCCTGAAAGTCCTAACAAAAGACCGATCATTTTTCCCAGTGAGTAAAAGCTATCTTTAAGCAGTATCAGCGAAAATACACCCGTAATAATGGGGGTTAGTCCAAAAACAACAGATATTAGTCCTGATGGAATACTAAGAGCTGAGTAATAAACCAGGCTCATGGTGATAAAAATACCCGCTCCGGCATATAAGTAATTAGCCAGAGACTGTTTATCTAATGATAGTTTTTGTTGTTTGAAGAGTAGTATTAATATACAAAATATCAAACCAAGAAGCATTCTACTGGCAACACTAAAACTAAAACTTGACCCTAAGGTTGACCACTGAATTGCTAATGGCGTGGTTGACCAAATGGCAACTACAGATATAAAGACGCCATAAACTGGCTTCATATATTTTTGTTTAAATTTCATACACCATGTCTAAATTAAATAGCTGCTGAGCTAAAGTAGGAAGATTTTTAGCGCTTAGCGCTCTCTTATTGCAAAAATCAATTAAGTTTTTTACGTCCGTTTCTTCGGTTTTGATTAGCAACCCGTTAAGAAAGATTTGAATCTCTTTATCTAATAATAAATAAGCAATTTTACATGCTGAATGTAGTTGGTATATTTGACCAGGTTCGAACTCAATACCTTGTTGAGTGTATTCAAATTGCTGCAAAATTTGAACATCTAATGTGTCAAGCTTAGTAACAAATTTAGCAAAATCAATGGCGCTAATTTCAGAAGTTTTATTAGCTACTTGTATGGCAGAATCTGGAATGAGTGCAGGCATATTGGTGTTATCCCATATTGGGTCTTGATAGTATTGGTTGTGCGTATTATGAGTGTCTAAATTACCAAACATCTCCTGAATACTATAAGATCGATAACCAAAAGAAAGCGTGGTGCAGTTGTCGTCCAAACTAACGCCATGATGAGCAACTTTTGGCGGGATATAAAGCACATCACCAGGCTCAACTTCAAATGTTTGTTCCACTTCAAATTCTTGCATAATTCGAAGTGGTACATCTGCTAGATAGTTATCAATATTGCAATGTTTCGTACTTAACTCCCAGCGGCGCCTCCCAGATCCTTGCAAGAGGAATACATCATAATAGTCAAAATGCGGGCCAACGCTGCCGCCTTTAACTGCATAAGATATCATTACATCATCAAAGCGCCAGCGCGGGATAAAGTTAAAATGAGCAATTAAATCCTCTACTTCTGGGATAAACCTATCAACACCTTGCAGTAGTAAAGTCCAGTCTTTTTCTGAAAGCTTGGCAAAGGTGCTCTCGGTAAAAGGTCCTCTGACTAACGACCACTGTTGAGTTGTTATATTGCCTTGTACTAGGCGCGATTCAAATTCATCTTCTAAAGATAAACCAGCCAACTCGTCGGGCGTTATGGGTGATATAAAATTAGGCAACGCTTGCTTAATAAGTAATGGTTTTTTTTGCCAATAGTCTTTTAAAAATACCTGCTCTGAGATTGTTCCAAAATAAATCATAAATTAATTATCGTTATATTGCTGGCAATTATTAGTAACAATTGCATAAAGATGGCTGGTAAATAAAAAAAACCCCTCTCGCCATTTTAAATAGGTGAAAGGGGTTTTTATAAAATTAAAATAAATTTTGTTTATTTTTTCTCGGGCTCAATAAAAGACTTTTCACCTGCACTGATACAGCCTAAAGGAATAACCACTAAAGTAAGTAGTGTAGATACAAATACACCAAACAGTAAAGAGATCGCCATGCCTTGGAAAATAGGATCACTTAGAATAACAGAAGAGCCAAGTACAAGTGCTAGAGCAGTAATTAAAATCGGGCGGGTTCTAGATTTTGCAGAAAGAATAACCGCATCTAATAATGGCATGCCACCCCTAAAGGCGTTTGTGGTGAAATCAACCATTAAAATGGAGTTACGTACAATAATTCCTGCTAAAGCAATCCAACCAATCATAGAGGTTGCGGTAAATTCTGCACCTAATAGCCAGTGACCTGGCACAATACCAAGCAGCGTTAGTGGAATAGGGGACATGATAATTGCTGGAATGGTGAAATTACCAAACGCCCAAACAACCAGCATGTAAATAGCAACCAATGCTACGGCAAAGGCCATGCCCATGTCTCTAAAAGTTTCATAAGTAACAGTCCATTCTCCAGTCCATTCAAAACCTGATTGCTTGTCAGTGCTTGGTGCACCGGTATATTCGCCACTACGAAGTTCGATATTATCAGGTGTTACATAGTTTTTTTCAGCTAGTATCTTTTCAACATCTAGCATGGCATAAATAGGCGCGCCTAGTCGTCCTACTGCATCACCGACAACAAATTCAACATTACGTAAATCCTTATGATAAATAATTGGATCACGCTTAACTTTAACAAATTTTCCTAATTCTGACAGAGGAATGGTTCTTTGGTCCATTGTCATAATTGGCAGGTCTCCTAGGCGATTAAGATTGGATCTTTTCTCGATAGGAATGGTTAGGACTACATGCGTAGGTTCTGAAATCATGGAATTAAAGATAGTAGTCACCTTAAATTCACCCATTACCACTGCCAAGTGTTGGTTAATAGTTTCAACCGAAATACCTTGTCTTGAAGCTTTTTCACGGTCGATTTCAAAGCGCCAGGTTTCCATTGAGCTGCGCATTAAATTATCAACATCAGATATCATTTTAGACTCTTTAAATATTTGAGTGATATCCTTAGCAACTTGACGGCGTATTTTGGCGCTAGGGCCATGGATTTCAGCAACTACCGTTTGTAGAACTGGAGGGCCTGGCGGCATCTCAACTACAGTAATGGCAACGCCCGACTCCTTTGCTATTGCTTGTAGATCTTTGCGTACGCTAGAGGCGATCTCGTGGCTGGTTCGATCTCGCGTGGTTTTATCTGTGAGCTGGATTGCAATCTCAGCCTGCCATGGAAATTGGCGTAGATAATAATGACGCACTAAGCCATTAAAGTCAAATGGTTGAGCAGTGCCAATATAATTTTGGGTTGCTACAATTTCTTCAATATTTTCTAATTTTGAGGCGATTTTATTGGTAAAGTTTGCAGTCGCTGGAAGCGCTGTACCATCGGGCATATCGATAACAATACTGAAATTTGATTTATCATCAAATGGCAGCATTTTAACTGGAACAGCTGTATTGTAAAACATATACATTGCACCAAAAAAACTTAAGATTAGGCCGGCTAAGAAGCCGCGACCTAAGACTTTATTTTGTGCAAGTCCAACAATAACCTTGCGGAAAAATACATCCATTTTTGCATCAATTTTTTCATCGCGTGCTTCCATTTTTTTGAGCTTTTCCATGCTTGGAATGATTCTCATAGCAAGCCAAGGGGCAAACACTAGAGCAGCCAGTAATGATAAAACCATAGCTGTTGATCCGAGTGCGGGAATGGGCTCCATATATGGTCCCATCATGCCAGATACAAAACCCATAGGGATAAGCGCTGCCACTACAGTATAAGTGGCAAGAACGGTAGGGTTGCCAACTTCACGAACGGCATCGACAGCAACATCAGTACTCATGTTGCCAGCCATAAGCCATCGACGATAGATATTTTCAACAATAACAATGGCATTATCCACCAAGAAACCAATAGAAAAAATGAGTGCAAATAAGCTTACTCTATCGATAGTGTAGCCCATTATCATAGCCACAAATACGGTAGCAACCAACACCACAGGAATGGTTAATAAGACCACAATAGAAGGCTTAATGCCAAGACTAAACCAAACAAGCAGCGTTACAGCGCCAGTAGCAACAAAGAGTTTAAATAATAGATCGTTAACTTTGTTGTTAGCACTTAATCCATAATTTCTAGTGACCTCGACATGGACGTTACTAGGGATTAAATAGCCCTTTAACTCCTCAACCTCATTAAGAATATTGTTAACAACATTTACACCATTAGAACCCCGTTGCTTGGCAAGTGCAATGGTTACTGCTGAGGCATTGCGAATTGGCGTAGCATGATTAGAGGCAAGTCCTGTTGAAAAAGTAACAATTTTTTTAGTTTCTTCTGGCCCTGTGGTTATACTGGCAACATCTCTTAAGAAGATAGGTGTGCCCTTGTTCTGTCCAACGACCAGTTGTTCAAGATCGCTGGGTTTATTTAAATAACCACCAGACTCAACAAACATAAAACGATTGTTCATTTCGATAGAGCCAACGGTATGCCCCGTATTGGAGGTTTGTACTGCGTGGACAATCTGACCTGGACTTACACCAAAGCCAGAAAGTCTTTCAGGTAGAATTTCAATACGCATTTGCTGAGAGCGTCCACCACTCACAAACCCAACACCTGTTAGTGGTATTTGTTTTAGGTGTTGCAAGACACTGACACCCAATATTCTTAATTGATCATCTTCAACATCTTCAGACCAAAGCGTTAGCGTGACAGAAGGCACATCATCTACCTCTTTTGGCTTAACACTAGGCGGCTTTATACCTTTGGGAAGTAAGTCAAGATTTGATTGTATCTTGCTGTGAATTTGAACAATTGAGGGACCCATTGGCTCACCAACTTTAAACTGAACCGTAATAACGCCATACTCTCGATCACTGGCAGAATATATATGTTTAATGTTTGAAATTTCACTCAGTGCTTTTTCAAAAGGATCTATTAACTGACTAGAAACCTCATTAGAGGATAAACCGGGTGCAGGGAAGAAGATATCAACCATAGGCACAGATATCTGTGGATCTTCTTGACGCGGCGTAGCAATTAAGCCCCAAATACCAACAGCCATCATTGCAATAAATAATAATGGAGAGAGCGGTGAATGAATAAAGGTTCTGGCCAGATTGCCAGAAAAACCTATATTTTTATCATCAATAAAATTACTAGAATCTTGATTTTCTGGATCTGTTGAATTATTACTAGAATCGCTCATAATTATTTTTTAATTTTGGTAGCAAAGGTTGGATTTTTAAGGATTTCTTCTCCCGGATAAACACCTGAAAGGATACTGACCCAGCCATTATCTGCAACGTCACCTACGCGAACAAAGCGCATATCTAATTTATCATTATTTTTAACATAGATAACAGGTAAGCTGCCTCGAACAATAATAGCAGAACTTGGTATGGTTAGAACTTTGACAACTTTATTTGAAAATTCAGGGATCATAACTTCAACATACATACCAGGTGAGGCAAGCGAGTTTTCGGGTAATGAAAACTTAACGGTAATGGTGTGACCCATGACGTCTGCCATTGGGAAAATTCGCAATACCGTAATCGGTGTAAATTGATCACTTTGATCTAATCTTGCATTAAGCTGCATGCCTTTTCTGAGCATTTTTGCAAGGCGAGAAGGTACTTCGGCGCGGATTTGTAATTGCTCTGTATCTCCAAATAAAAACATTGGAACACCTGGTTGTGCAGGCTGACCGACCTCTACCATTTTTCTCAAAATTACACCATTAAAAGGTGCGGTAATTGTTGCATTACTAATATTTTTATCTAGCTCTCTTAAGCCTGCTATAGCTTGAGTGCGTGCATTTTTAGCTTTTTCGAGTTGGGTATTTATAGCAAATAGATTGGCTCTTTTTTGAAATGAAGAATTTCCCTCGCCTGTCATAGAGCGCATAGGGTCAGAAAACATACCTACCATGCTTGGTATGCCGGCAAGCATAGCATTAGACTGGGCATTTGGATTTTCCATTTCATTGTAAACCTGCATTTGGGCATTGTTAACACCTGCTTCAGCGCTAGCAATTTGTGCGGTTGCCTGATCTCTTTTAGCCATTAGCGCATCAATATCTTGCCTTGCTAAATCTTGCCCTTTGCTAAATTCATCGCCTTCTTCACCTGCAATAAAAACAACGTCACCTGGCATTTTTGCCACTAAATTAACCTCACGATGAGGAATAACGCTACCACCAAGAGAGGTAAATGATCCAACTTTACTTTCTTTTACGGTAGCAAATGATTCGCTCTCGTTAGCGTTTGATACAGATGAAAGGGATAATAGTAAAATACAAATACTAAAATTCTTAGTAAAAGAGTTTTTCATGACATTAGTTGCCTGGTTAATAAAATATAGTTGAATTCTATCATCATTAACCCTTTCATATCAAGCTTTTGAGTTAACTTGTGTTTCTTTTGTTAAGTAATTTAGCTATTTTTCATTCTACAGCCTAAAACAACTTTTTAAAGTTAAGGTTTATTGGTGGTAATTTGGTGCTTCTTTAGTAATACTAACATCGTGCACGTGTGATTCGACCATACCTGCTGAAGTTACTTGTACAAAAGTGGAGTTAGTTCGCATTTTTTCAAGCGTTTCACAACCCGTATAACCCATAGAAGATCTAACACCACCAATCATTTGATGGATGATAGGGCGGATAGAGCCTTTAAATGCAACGCGTCCTTCAACACCTTCAGGAACTAATTTATCCGCTTTTGAATCTGATTGGAAATAACGATCTGAAGATCCGTGTGCTTGATTCATTGCACCAATTGAACCCATACCGCGGTATGATTTGTATGAACGACCCTGGTAAAGTTCAATCTCACCTGGAGACTCTTCTGTGCCTGCTAGCATTGAACCTAACATAACGCTATAAGCGCCTGCAGCAAAAGCTTTAGCAATGTCACCTGAGTATCTAATACCGCCATCAGCAATCAATGGAACGCCTGTGCCTTTAAGTGCATCTGCAACATCAGAAATAGCGCTAATTTGTGGCACACCAACGCCTGCAACAATACGGGTTGTACAAATACTACCAGGACCAATACCAACTTTTACACAGTCAGCACCTGCTTTAACTAGATCTAATGCAGCAGCGCCGGTAGCAATATTGCCAGCAATAATATCTAGATTTGGATGTTTGGCTTTGGTTTTTTTAACACGATCAAGCACACCTTGAGAATGGCCATGAGCTGTATCGATAACAATAACATCAACACCTGCTGCAACTAAAGCATCAATACGCTTTCCAGTGCCAGAACCAACACCAACAGCAGCACCAACACGCAACTGTTCTGCATGGTCTTTACAGGCGTTTGGAAAATCAGTTGAATTTTGAATATCGCGAACAGTGATCATACCTTGAAGATCGAACTTGTCATTAGTGATCACCACACGCTCAATACGGTGCTGATGAAGTAATGATCTTACCTCACTCATGTCTGTACCCTCAACAACAGTAATTAGCTTATCTTGGGGTGTCATTAAACTTTCAACTAGTTCATTTAGGCGCGTCTCAAACCTTACGTCACGTCCTGTGATCATGCCAACGATGGTATTACCTTCGACTACGGGAAGGGCAGATATTTTAAATTTATGCTGCATGTCAAATACATCAGCAATAGTAGCCTTAGGACCAATAGTAATTGGTTCACGGATAATGCCAGATTCAAAACGCTTAACCTTGCGAACCTCATTAGCTTGTTGTTCACTAGACATGTTCTTATGAATAATGCCAATACCGCCTTCTTGAGCCATGGCGATAGCTAACTTTGCCTCGGTAACCGTATCCATTGCCGCTGAAAGAATAGGCGTATTAAGCGTGATATTTTTAGTGAGCTTTGTTGATATACTAACCTCTTTAGGCATAGTAGTCGAGTGTGCTGGTACTAACAATACATCATCAAATGTTAGTGCGGTTTTTAATAAGTTCATTTAATATCTCCTGCGGTTGACAAAGTTTGGAAAAATAAAACCAATTAAGATTCCAAAAAATAAAACAAAACTACCCACAATAAACCAGTTTCTAGAGCTGGAATCTTGCGTAGCAGTTTTGTTATTTGTAAGTAATTGAATTTCAGCTTTTAGCTGTAGATTTTTAGTAATCAGCTTTTCATTAGAATGCTCTAGCTTTAAGGCATCTTTATAGATATCTTCAATATGTCCTTTTTCAGCAATAGATTTACTAGTTTTAATAGATAACTTAGTGTTTGCCACTTTTAATGATTGCACTTCAGACTCAAGCTCAGTTTTTCTTTTAGCGAGCTTAATCAAGAGTAATTTATTAGCATTGTAAGTTTGTCTAAGTTCTTCTAATTGAGCTCTTGCAGGTGGATTATTAGACAAGTAGCGAGAGATAATCCAACCAGTTGATCCTTCAAATTTGACTTGAGTCCAGCCATCTTCAGTCGCCTGCAGAATAGCCATTTTGGATCCAGATGAAAGTGAACGCACAATGTTGTCACCAAAAACTTTCTCAGATCGCATTGGGATATCCACTTGATCAGTAATATAAATAAATGACTGTGCACTCACCAGTGAGCTTAGTAGTAATAGGGTGGCGCTCAGGTATTTAAGTTTCATATTATAATTTTGATATTTTATCTAATTGTTCATTTAAATCGCCAATAGCACTAAGCGTGGCGTTAAGTCTTTCACGCTCGACATCTACAATGGCTTTTGGTGCACCAGAGACAAATTTTTCATTGTTTAATTTACCTTCAAATTGCATCTTTTGCTTTTCTAATTTCTCAATTTCTTTACTAAGTCGAATAATCTCTTGGTCTTTATCGATTAATCCGGCCAATGGGATGAGAATTTTCATCTCTCCTACTAATGCCGTTGCCGATTCTGGCGCCTCTTTATTAGTGTTAAGTTTATCAATACTTTCCATCTTAGTAAGAGCATTTAAGATATTTGCATTATTTTGTAAATATAACTCATCAGATTGACTGAAATTTTGTACAAAACAAGGTAGTGGCTTAGAAGGTGGAATATTCATTTCACCACGAATTTTACGAATACCTAAAATAAAAGTTTGCAACCATTTAATTTCTGTCTCTGACTCTTTAGAGTTTAATGATTGATCAACTTCTGGGTATGGCTGCGTCATAAGACTGATGCTACCGCTGCCTGTGATGGTGTTACACTGCTCGAAGATTTCTTCGGTAATAAATGGAATGATTGGGTGTAGTAAAGTAACCATTTCATCTAACACTTTAATCAAAGTTGCTTGTGTTCCTGCTTTGGTTTTATCATCTTGTAATAGTGGTTTAGATAACTCTAAATACCAATCACAATAATCATGCCAAACAAACTCGTACAATTCTTGGCTCATTAAGTCAAGTCGATAATCATCTAGGTGTTTTTTAACATTAGTCTTGGTATCTTGCAAGCGAGATAAAATCCATTTATCAGCAGTTGAAAGTTGTGCTGATGGATTAATGGTTTCACCTTCAAGGTTCATTAAAACAAAACGAGAGGCATTCCAAAGCTTATTACAAAAATTACGATATCCTTCGACTCGCTTTAAATCAAACTTAATATCACGACCAAATGAAGCAAGTGCAGCAAATGTAAATCTAAGAGCATCGGTACCAAAAGCAGGGATTCCATCAGCAAATTCTTGCTGAGTTTGCTTTTTAATTTGTTTAGCCATTTTTGGCTGCATCATACCTTGGGTTCTTTTTGTTAGTAAATCTTCTAAAGAGATACCATCAATAAGATCAATTGGATCAAGCACGTTACCTTTAGATTTGGACATTTTTTGCCCTTGTCCATCGCGAATAAGACCAGTAATATAAATATCTTTAAAAGGCACTTCACCTGTAAATTTAAGCCCAAACATAATCATTCTGGCTACCCAGAAGAAGATAATGTCAAAGCCAGTGACTAATACATTAGTAGGATAAAATCTAGCAAGATCTGGTGTTTTTTCTGGCCATCCTAGCGTTGAAAAAGGCCAAAGTGCAGAAGAGAACCAAGTATCTAGTACATCGTTGTCTTGGGTAAGCTTAATACCTTCTCCAGCTTGAGCTTGAGCCTCTTCTTCAGAGTTGGCAACAAAAATGTTACCGTCAGCATCATACCAAGCAGGGATGCGATGACCCCACCAGATTTGCCTAGAGATACACCAGTCTTGAATGTTATCCATCCAATTAAAATAGGTTTTATTCCAGTTTTCGGGAATGAAGCGAATATCTCCGTTTTTAACCGCATCAATGGCCGGTTTTGCCAATGGAGCTACCTTAACAAACCATTGATCTGTCATATAAGGCTCGATGACCGCGTTAGTTCTATCGCCACGAGGAACCATAAGCTTATGTGGATCAATTTTTTCTAGTAAGCCTTGCTCGTCTAAATCTTTAATAATTTGCTTACGTGCATCAAATCTATCCATGCCAATGTATGGAGTATCAACAGTATCGTTAATTTTGGCATCATCCGTTAAGATATTGATAATTTCAAGGTTATGGCGCTGGCCCATTTCATAGTCATTAAAGTCATGAGCAGGCGTTATTTTTACACAACCGGTACCAAACTCCATGTCCACATAATCATCGGCAATAATTCTGATTTTTCTATCAGTTAATGGTAAGTCAATGGTTTTTCCAATCAAGTGTTTATAGCGAGCATCTTCTGGATGAACCGCAACAGCACTATCGCCTAGCATGGTTTCTGGGCGAGTTGTTGCCACCACCATTGTTTCATCAGAATCAGTAATAGGGTAGCGCATATGCCATAAAGAGCCTTGCTCTTCAATGCTAATAACTTCAAGATCAGAGACAGCTGTATGCAAAACAGGATCCCAATTTACCAGGCGCTTGCCTCGATAAATCAAGCCTTCCTGATGCAGTTGTACAAATACCTTTTTAACAGCGTCAGATAAGCCTTCGTCCATGGTAAAGCGTTCTTTTTCCCAATCAACAGATGAGCCGAGTCTACGCATTTGAGAAGTGATTGTGCCACCAGACTGCTCTTTCCAGTCCCAGATTTTTTCAATAAATTTTTCACGACCTACATCATGACGAGTAATATCTTGAGCAGCTAGTTGGCGTTCAACCACCATTTGTGTTGCAATGCCTGCATGATCTGTACCAGGCTGCCAAAGGGTTTGCTCGCCTTTACCGCGATGATATCGAGTAAGTACATCCATGATAGTGTGTTGAAAAGCATGCCCCATGTGCAATGAGCCGGTAACATTTGGCGGCGGCAACATGATTGAATAGGCGTTCTTACTGGTAGAATTTGCATCAGACGAGAATAGATTTTTGTCTTCCCAAAGGGCGCGATATTTCGCTTCAATTTGTTCAGGGTTGTAGGTTTTTTCCATTAACTTATAAAGATGGATTAAACTTTGCAATTATACTATAAATGGATTAATAAATTGGATAATAAAACTTGGTTGGTGTATTTATTAAAGTGCGCTAATAACTCGTTATATTGCGGAATTACCAACGATTTACCCAGGCGCTTGCGCCAGCACAATGGCGATATTAAGGGTGGGGCAAAATACACTCGAGCTAATGCACCGTGTCAGCTGGTTTATCAAGAAGAAATGAGTGATAGATCTGAGGCGTCAAAACGCGAATATGAAATCAAACAAATGGACAGAAGTGTCAAATTAGCACTGATCAAGTCAACATGAGTAGCTACCAAAGAATCTCTTGCGAAGATCATAGTATTTATGAGTTGGTAATTATGCGCACTCAATCGATGCGAGTTGTTATTGAGGGAAAATTAGTTAGAATAAAGCCAATTGATCTTGTTACTCGAAAAGGTGCTGAATTCTTAATATTTATTGATGAAAATGCCCAAAAACAGCTGTGTCGAGCTGATTTAATTAGTATTCAAAAATAAAATATAAAAGATCCTACATGCAAATAAATTTATCGTTAACTTATTGTTTTTGCAATAAAAAATAATTAAATTCTTGAGTGCCACCATTAGGATGAGGATGTGATTCAGTAGTAGTTTTGATGAGTTTAAAACTTTGACCCAATAATTGCGTAATTTTCTTTTCGTCATATTGCACAATCTCTAATTCAGAGCACTGTATCGGACCATCTGGAGAGAAAGTCGCTAGTAAGAAAAAGCCATCTTTTTGAAGATAATCATCAAGTTTTTGAATGTAGGTCTGTTGATCATCTGGATTGGTTAGAAAATGAAAAACAGCTCGATCATGCCAAAGTTTAAACTGCTTTTTTGAAGAAAATTTTAAGATATTTTGATTATAAAAACTTACCTTGTCTTTTTCAAGCGCCAATCTTTTTTGGATAGCCTCTATGGCATTTTTGGATAGTTCTAGCAATGATAAGTCGTTATAACCTTCAGCAAGTAAATTATCTGCCAATAGTGAAACGCCACACCCTACATCAATAATAGCATCACTCTGGCGAGTATATTGCATAATCCAATCCAGTGAAATGGTTGGATGATCTTGATACCAGCCAACCTGGTTGTGTTTTTTAGTGGTATAAACTTTGTCCCAGTGGGAGAAGTTATCTGTCATTGATTTGGTGTTTATAATAATAAGCATTTGAATTATAAACGAGTTGTTATGAGAATTTTGCACACAATGCTTAGAGTTGGAAATTTGGATAAATCAATCGAGTTTTATACGCAGGTGTTAGGTATGAGTTTGTTGCGTCAAAAAGAATATCCTAAGGGTGAATTTACATTGGCTTTTTTAGGTTATGGGCCAGAATCTGAGCACCCTGCTGTAGAGCTGACTTACAATTGGGGTACACATGACTATGCAGTTGGTACAGGATTTGGACATATTGCCATTAATGTTGAAAACGTGTATGAGGCAGTAAAAAAAGCCAAAGCGCAAGGTGTAAAGGTTATTAGGGAAGCAGGGCCGATGAGTTCAGGAGATACGATTGTGGGTTTTTTACAAGATCCAGATGGCTATGAAATCGAGCTACTGTCTAAAAAATTCTAACATCTGTAAAATAAATTTAATCGTAATTTTTACGACCTGATAGGGCATGGGCAATGGTGTTTATATCTGCATATTCTAGCTCTCCACCAATAGGAATGCCATGAGCAATGCGTGTAATTTGAACATCAAACTGTTTGGCCATATTACTAATATAATGTGCAGTTACCTCGCCCTCAACGGTTGCATTGGTCGCTAATATAATCTCATCCACTTTTTTATCTTGTAGTTTTTGTTCAAGCTCATCTAGACCAAGCTCACTAGCACCAATACCGTCAATAGGTGAAAGATATCCGCTTAGTACAAAATATTTTCCCTTATAAGCACCACTTTGTTCAATAGCATGAATATCAGCTGGAGTTTCTACCACGCAAAGCTGAGTATCGTCACGTACTGTATTGGCACAGATATTACACAGAGTTTTTTCACTTAATGTTCTGCAAGAATGACAATGCTGAACATGCTCCATTGCATCAACCAAAGCTTTAGCAAGCTCAAAGCCACCATCTCGATTACGCTCTAATAGGTGGTAAACAAAACGTTGTGCAGTTTTACTACCAACGCCTGGTAGGGCGCAAAAAGCTTTGTTGAGGGATTCAATCATGAGTTAAGAATAAACCCTTAAAACGGCAAATTCATGCCACCAGGTAGATTCATTCCACCTGTTGCACCTTTCATTTTCGCTTCAGATGCACTAGAGATTTGTTGGGTAGCATCGTTCATTGCTGTCAGAATTAAATCCTCAAGCATATCTTTATCATCCATCACCATTTCATCAATTTTAATATTTGTAGCCATATGCTCACCATTTATCGTGATTTGAACCGCGCCGCTGGCTGCTTGCCCAGTTGCACTTAAGGTTTTGATTTCATCTTGTGCTTTTTGCATGTTATCTTGCATTTGCTGGGCTTTTTTCATCATCCCGGCCATTCCACCTTTGAACATAGGCTACTCCCTTATTTAATGTCGTGTGATTTCTTTAATGGATTTAACATCAACTTTTGTATTAAAAGCTTGCTCTAATTTTTGTACAACTTCGTCGTTTAAAAACTCCTGCTGTATTTTTGCCAAATATGCTTTATGAGCTCTAGCTTCTTTTTGTGCCAAAGTTTCAGAAGTTGACTGATCAATATTAATCACTAAATTTAAATCCGTGTATTGTTTTCTCAAACTCTCAAGCATAGTCTTATGAACCTGATCACTCAATAGATTGGTAAATTTCTCATCAAGTGTGAGCGTGAGTGTGTTGTTTGCTAGAGCGCTAAATAAAGTATTTTTAATCAACATTTTTGCACTACCAGAAAACTTAACCAATTGACTGACATCTTCCCATTCTTGTTGATTGGTAATGGCTAAGAAATCATCAGTTTTGGATTGTATTGGTTTTTCAGCTAGTTTGTCTTCTTGTGGCTTATTTATTTTTATGGGCGTAGCTTCTTTGGATGTTGTTGGCTCGCTTGAAGTTTTACTAGGGGTGATTTTTAGAGTTTTTTTTTCCGACTGGATTACTGTGTTTCGCTTATCCGTCTTGACTATTGTGCCAGGTGTTGAGCTTGTGTCTACATCGCTATGAAATGCGAGCATGCGTAATAACGCCATCTCAAAGCCGATTTGCTCACTAGGCGCTAGCGACATATCTCTGCTACCGTTAATTGCCATTTGATAAAAAATTTGCAAATTTTGATTACTGATATGCGCCGCTAGTGTTTTAATGTCCTCTTTACTTTCACCACCTACAATTTGAACCAGTGAAATTTGATGAAACAACGAGCTAAGATCTTTTAAAGCATTACTAAGGTTTTCACCGCGATGAGCTAACTCTTTAATAAATTCAATCACCGCTTTAGCGTCTTGATTAAACAAATGCTGAGCCAGAGTGATAATATCATCATGATGAACAAGTCCAAGCATGGCTTTGATATCTTTGCTAGTGACTGTGCCTTTACCATAAGAAATAGACTGATCTAATAAACTCAGTGCATCACGCATTGAGCCGTTGCCAAATTCAGCAATTCGGCTTAATGCACTTTCTTCATAAGTCAAACTCTCAGCATCCATAATAAACTTTAGCTGACCAAGAATCTCCTCGTGAGAGAGTTGCGACAACGTAAATTGCAAACAACGAGAAAGTACAGTAATAGGTAGCTTTTGTGGATCAGTGGTCGCCAGTAAGAACTTCACATGCTCAGGTGGCTCTTCTAAAGTTTTAAGTAGTGCGTTAAAACTACTTTTAGAGAGCATGTGAACCTCATCGATCAAGTAAATCTTGTATCGATTTTTAGTTGGCATATATTGCGCATTTTCTAACAATTCGCGCATGTTATCGACGCCAGTGTGCGAAGCCGCATCCAGCTCAATTAGATCAATTGATTGACCTCTATCAATCTCTAAACAAGTAGGGCAAGTGCCACAAGGCGTAGAACTGACGCCCGCTTCACAATTGATAGATTTGGCAAAGAGTCGCGCAATGGTAGTTTTGCCGACGCCACGAGTACCAGTGAATAAAAAAGCATGATGTAGATTATTAGCATCAAGCGCATTGATAAGGGTTTTTTTGGCATGAGTTTGCCCAACTAATTCGCCAAACTTATGCGGGCGGTATTTGCGGGCTAGGACTTGATAATGCTCACTCATGCTCAAAAGGATAATTTAAAAGTGGCAGCACCAAGAATAACATCCAACACCTAAAAAAATTATTACCGTTGCTTCCTTCCGGACCTGGCGGAGTTCATAACCATTCATTGTCGGCGCACCCTTAGCGCTACCAAAATTTATTTTACGCGAATTAATTACTGGGTTTTTTCAATTAAAGGGTAATGTCGATAAATAATAAGACTAGCGTTTGATTGGTAATCTTGTATATTGTTTATATTTGCATTTAAATAATAAAAATATGATTAACTGTCTTTGGAAAAAACTGACCAAGCCTAGATTGCTTTGATCCAAAAAATGACTAAAGCAGATTTAATCAAAGGCATCCTTGTTGCGGCAATTTGGGGTGTTAACTTTTCTATTATCAAACTTGGACTCAATACAATAGATCCTTTTGTGTTGGCAGGGCTAAGATTTTCTTTAGCGGCTATTCCACTTATATTTTTTATTCCTAAGCCCGATATACCAATATCAACAATTGCCCTATACGGCTTATTATTTGGTGTTGGTTTATGGGGCGTAGTTAATCTAGGAATATTCTTAGGTTTAAGCGCTGGTGTGGCTTCGTTGTTATTGCAGTTTAGTGCATTTATAACTTTACTTTTGGGTTATCTATTTTTTAAAGAACTTTTGCATTTTCGTCAATATGTTGGTATGTTTATATCAATGCTTGACTTGTTATTTGTCGTGCAAATCACTGATGGTAGTGTGCCACTGGTTGGTGTTATTTGTGTATTTATTGCAGCTACTAGCTGGGCATTTAGTAATGTTATTATTAAAAAATATCAACCAAAAAATATGCTGTCATTTGTGGTTTGGGGCAGTGTTTTTGCACCATTACCATTATTCTTAATGGCTTATATTAATAACGGTAGCACTGTATTTTTAGATTTGGTTAATATGGGATCTACTGGTGTATTTTCAATCGTATTCCAAGCTTATATTACTACCTTATTTGGTTACTATATTTGGAATGGTTTAATGGCGAAATATCCTGTTTCTCAGGTAGCGCCATTATCGTTATTAATTCCTATTTTTGGCTTATTGGGTTCTTATATTGTGTTTAATGAGGTCACCTCTTTTGAAAAGCTTTTAGGATTTACGCTAGTCTTAATTGGGTTGTTGATTTTTATGTTTTCCAAGGGTATAAAAACTAATGAATCTTGATACTTGGCTTAGTCTAATCGTTGCCTCTTTTTTTATCAGCCTTTCCCCAGGTGCTGGCGCGATTACAACCATTAATCAGAGTATTCGCTATGGTTTTAAAAAATCGCTTTATACGATTATAGGTCTGCAAGTTGGTTATGGCGTTCAAATTGTACTTGTATCAATAGGGATAGGGTTTTTTATTAATTCAAACGCATTTTTATTTGCATCGATTAAGTGGATAGGCGTTGTATATCTTGTAGTACTTGGGCTTCAACAGTGGATAACCAAGCCTGAGCATATTGATTTGGCTCACAATCAAACCGCTAAAAAATTTACTGCTTATAAGCATTTTTTAAAAGCAAGCTTTATTAATTTGTTAAATCTTAAAGCAACTGTATTATTGATTGTATTTATTCCTTTATTTATCAATCCAGAGTCAAACCAGTTAAATCAAATCAGCATAATACTGGTTACCTTGCTTATGGTTGATATTGTAATTATGTTGGGCTATGCAACTTTAGCGAGTTATGCTGGAAAATGGATTGAAAATGATAAGGTTAAGTATTTAAATAGATTTACCGGAACAGTGCTTATATTGGTTGGATTATCTATTGGCTATCAGCTTTAGCAAGCTAATATTGTTTCTAAAATTTCATAAATAATGCAAATGACTTAATATTTGCCTAAATTTTTCTATTTTTATCGTTTAACCCTCTTTAAAAGGCATTAAAAGCCTTTTATTTAGCCTTAATAGGGCTAAAAACAGCTTATTCTATGAATTTTTAAAGAAAAAAGTAAGTTGTTGAAATATTGATAAAAAATTTGGCAAATTTTCAAAATGGCTTATTTTTCTTAATTCTAGCGAGTGTTTGCCTGCTCTAGGCGCTCAGGCGTACCCACATCTTGCCAGTAGCCTTGATAAAGCTCACCAGTTAGCTGGTTAGCTGTCAGTGCTTCTTTTAGAAGTGAGTAGAGTGGAAGCTTCCCCTGGAAATGTATGTGATTTTTAAAAAAATCAGGATGGTAAATTCCAACGCCAGAAAAAGTATAACTTTGATTATCCACTTCAACAATCTGATCATTAGCGAGTGAAAAGTCTCCTGTAGGATTGTGCATAGGATTGTTGATTAATACCAAATGTGCAAGTGAACCGATTGGAAGCTTGAGTTGTGATATGTCATAGTCACACAAAACATCACAATTAATCACAACAAAGGGCTTATTGCCCAGCATAGGTAGCGCTTTAATAATACCACCAGCGGTTTCCAAAGCATTGGCTGATTCATCACTATAACTAAGTTTAACGCCAAATTTTGTACCATCACCTAGGTGGGATTTTATTTGCCCACCTAAATAAGAAATATTGATAACAATTTCAGTAATACAAGCTTTTTTAAGTGCATTGATTGAATGCTCAATAAGTGCTATATTTTTAACCTCAATGAGTGGTTTTGGGATGTCCTTAGTTAGCGGCATCATGCGTTCACCTCTGCCTGCTGCTAGAATCATTGCCCTCATAGGATTGTCTTTAATAGGCTAAATTCAGGGTATTTATCCGCCATTTGTAGGGCGTATTTTTTAACCAAAGGAATGTCATCTAAATACTGGTGTTTATTATCACGTAATGACAGACGTTTAAATATACCTAAAACTTTTAAGTGGCGCTGTAAGCCCATCAGATCAAATTGTTTTTCAAAATCTGTGAAAGCAGTTTGAATATCAGCTTGCTGGTAAAAATAAGCTAATAAGGCTTGTATCTCAGTTGCGCTTAGCTCAAAGTAGGCATCTTTAAGTAATGAGGCTAAATCGTAAGTATTGGGGCCAATGACGCCATCTTGAAAGTCAATAACACTAATCTTTTGACGAGTGATCATTAGGTTTCGAGAATGATAGTCACGATGTACAAAAACCTGAGGCGAATTAATGGCGTTAGTAATCAATATTTCAAAAATTTCAGTGAGTTGGTTGAGTTGATCTTGATGCGTATTTTTTGGTAAATACCAGTCAACCAATAGCTGCATTTCTTTCATAAGAAGTGCACTGTCGTAAGATGCTAAATTCTGGTTTTCAGTATTAATTGTCTGAATTTTAACAAGCTCATCAATGGCCATTTTGTACAAGTCAAGCTTAGGCTGTTTATTTAAAGCCTGAAGAAAAGTGGTATTTCCAAGATCCTCAATGAGTAAAAAACCTTGCTCTAAATCAGCATTAATAATTTTAGGTGCGCGTACGTTGTTATCGCGCAGAAGATTAGCTATATCTATAAACAGTTTGGAGTTTTCTTTTTCTGGCGGCGCATCCATGGCAATAAAACTAAGATTGCTTCGCTCAATACGAAAATAGCGCCTAAAACTTGCGTCATCACTAGCTTTAGATAAAGTGAAATCTGCATCATCAAAGAAAATTTCTAACCAATCTTCAAGTTGGTCTAAGCGTTCGTCATGCATTTTTGATAGTTTGATAGTGGTCGTAAACTTGTGACCAGTGTTGTCCAATTTTACCGTTGTTAATGAGTTTTGAATCTACATTGGTGATTGGCATTACTTCGCGAGTTGAGCTGGAAATCCAAACCTCATTAGCGCTAAATATATCATCAATTTTGGTTGCAACTTCTTTAATGATTAGTCCACAGTATCTAGCACTTTCTATGACTAGATCTCGGGTGATGCCAGATAAAATATGCTGGCCAGTAGGGTGGGTAAACAATGTATTGCCCTTAACTGTAAAGACATTGGATGTTGCCCCCTCAGTCATCATTTGATCACGATGTAGAATGACTTCCTCTACCTGACTTTGTTTTGCTTGCTGAGAATATATGATATTAGCTAAAAGTGAAGTAGCCTTGATGTCACATCTTTCCCAGCGAAAATCTGGCTGAGTAATAGCGTGATAGCCATTTTCTAATTCGGTTTTTGTTTTTGGAATTAAAGGATTTAATTCTATAAATACAGTGGGTGTTAGCTCATTAAAACTATGTTTTCTAACCGTATCCGCACCCCGAGTAATTTGCAAATAAATGGCTTGATTGGAGTTCGGAGATTGCTCAAGCAGCTGATCAAAAATATTTTGATATTTCTCAGGCGTATAAGGATTGCTAATTTGAATTGAATCTAGGCTGTTTTGTAAGCGGACAAGATGATCAGATAAGCGAAAAATTTTGCCAGCATAAACAGGGATAACTTCATAAACACCATCTCCAAACAAAAAGCCTCTATCCATAACAGAGATGCAGGCTTGATCTTTAGGGGTGAATTCTCCGTTAAGAAAGACCATTAAAGCCCAACTTTCTCCATCATACGAGAGAAAAATCCAGCTTGTTCAGCATCTTCAAGGGCAACCAATGGAACACTTGCGATGGTGTTGCCTTCAAACTGAATTAATAATTTACCAATTGATTCGCCTTTCTTAATTGGTGCTGCTAGTCCGCTATTAAGCTGAATAACTTGGTCAGATAGTGTAAATTGACCACGTGCTAGGGTGAAACTTGCTTGGCTAGTTGTACCAACTTTAAGCGTATCTTTAGTGGCACTTGCAATAGGAACTTCTTTATTGATATCTTTTAGGCGCTGAGTTTCAAAGAAACGAAAACCATAGTCAAGAATTTTTTGTGTTTGCGCTGTTCTCGCTTCGGCACCTGTTGAGCCAAGTACAACTGAAACCAGACGCATACCAACACGATTGGCACTTACAACTAGGTTGTAACCTGCTTTTTTAGTGTAGCCAGTTTTAAGCCCATCAACAGTGTGATCGCTCCAAAGTAGTTTGTTGCGGTTACGTTGCTTAATACCATGGTAGGTAAATTCTTTTTGAGAATACCATGGGTAGAATTGAGGAAAATCACGAATGATGGCAGCTGCCAAAATCGCCATATCAGCAGCGGTAGTGTATTGATCTTTGTTAGGCAAACCCGAGGCATTTTCAAAACGAGAATTTTTCATGCCTAGTTCGCGAGCATATTCATTCATGTAAGTGGCAAACGTACCCTCTGTACCAGCAATATGTTCAGCTAATGCAACAGAAGAATCATTACCTGACTGGATAATCATGCCTTTTAAAAGGGTTTCTAATTTAATATTTTTACCCACTTCAACAAAACTTTTTGATCCACCTGTTTTCCAAGCTTTTTCGCTAATTCGAACCTCATCTTCAAGGCTTGCGCGTCCATCATTGATCAGCTGAAAAACTACATAAGAAGTCATCAGTTTGGTCAGACTAGCAGGCGAACGTTTTTCATCTGCATTGTTGCTAGCAAGTATTTTGCCAGAATTAAAATCTAACACTGTGTATGCAGCAGCAGCAATACCAGGTGCTTTAGGTGTTATAAAAATTGCAGCTTGCGCATTAAGTGCAAGACTGGCAATACAAAGAATTAGAAGTTTTGATAAGTTTGGAAGATGCATAATTTTATGGGTTGGTTTGATTAAATTGTTGCTTTAGAATGTCAGATAATTGGAAGGCAGTCATTGCATATCTATTGTCATGATTATAACGGGTTAATATATAAAAATTCCAATAAGTCAGCCAGGTTTCTGACTTATTATCTTGTGGTAGCTTGATAAAGGCAAGTTTAGTTTCGTTGTTAATATCACCATCTATGCTAAAGCCTTTATCACGCCAATACTTAGCATTCTTTTTAGGTTTATTGGTGCTGGATCTTGCATATTTTAATTGTGAATCTGTCAGTGTGATTGGGCGAGCATAAGGACCAAAATCGTGCCATTGATGTTTATCAAAATAATTGGCAATTGATCCGATTGCATCAACAGGGCTAGAAAATAGATCTATTTTTCCATCAAAATCAAAATCCACGGCGTAATAACGATAAGAGCTAGAGATAAATTGCCCATAGCCCATAGCACCTGCATATGAGCCTTTGATTAAAAGTGGTGCCAGTGTATTTTCGCGTGACATTAATAAGAATTCTTTAAGTTCTCTTTGATAGAAATTTTTACGACGATGATTTCCAAAAGATAGTCTAGCTAAGGTTTCTAAAGCTAGATGCTGGCCTTGATTCTCACCATAGTTTGTTTCGATGCCTAAAATAGCCACAATAATTTCTTGAGGAATCTTATATTTTTTTTCAGCTCGCTTGAGGGCTTCAAGGTTATTTTTCCAAAATTCAACACCATTTTTTATACGACTATTGGTGATAAATAAAGAGCGATATTCATCCCAAGACATGGTTTTAGGTTTGGGTTTTTTGACACTAGATTTAGGTTTTTTTTCTGCAACGATTAAATTAACTTGTGAGAAAATTGAAACTAACTCAGTTTTGCTAAAATGATGTTTTTTAACCATCTTGTTAATGAAATCATGTGTCGCTTGAAAATTTGTAGCTGGCAGGGATTGAGCAAAAATAGACTGCGAAAAAAATATAAGAAATATTATGAATATAGACATTAACGCTGTAAGTATCTTGGGGTTTTGTGCTTGCGAATAGACATAATAATGCCAAAGCTAGACATGAGGGTGATGAGTGATGAGCCACCATAGCTAATAAACGGTAATGGAACGCCAACAACCGGTAGCAGACCAGATACCATACCAATATTAACAAAAATATATGTAAAGAAGGTGAGAGTAAGACTGGCACCTAATAGCTTGGAGAAGTTGTCTTCTGATTGAAATGAAATAACAAAAGCTCTGAAGATAATTAAACCATAAAGTGTGAATAAAAACAGCACACCCATTAGTCCTAACTCTTCAGCAATCACAGAAAAGATAAAATCAGTGGAGTGTTCTGGAAGAAAATCAAGCTGAGATTGCGAGCCTTGCTCAAAACCTTTACCAAAAATACCACCAGAACCAATGGCAATTTTAGACTGTAAAATATGATAGCCCGATCCTAAAGGATCCGAACTTGGATCAATTAATGTCATGATGCGTTTTTTTTGATATGCCATTAATAAATAATTCCAGGCAATATAGCCACCACTAGCAATAAGTGAGCTAATTAAGCCAAAATTAAGCCAATGATTTTTAAGAATTTGAATACGAATACCAGAGAAAAAAAGTACATAAAATCCAGAGGCGCCAATCAATAGTGAAGTGCCAAGGTCAGGCTGTGTTGCGATTAACAAAACGATAACAATAATAGAGGCAATGGATAAGAAAATTGGTAAAGGTTTCGGCGGGAGTGTTTTTTCACTAAGGATTGAAGCGATAGCTATAGGCACAATAACTTTCATAATTTCAGAAGGTTGAAAACGCATAAAACCAAGATCTAGCCAGCGTTGTGCGCCACCACTACTAGAGCCAAATAGTAAAACCAAGATTAATAAAAAAATACCGAATAGCATTAAATAGGGGGAGAATCGCCTTAATAAATAAGGCGGAATTTGCGCAATAACAAGCATAGCACTAATAGCCAATGAAAAATGAAAAACTTGCTTGTAAAGGGTCGATATTGACTCAGAAGAAGCTGAATAAAGAACGACAAGGCCAAAGCCGCTTAGCGCCATAATTAATAAAAATAAAGGTGTATCCATCTTAAAGTAATGCCAATAATGACGCAATTGTGCAATACTAAAAAGCTTCATAATAATAATAAACCAATATTCCTGACATCTGACAGCAAAAGGTTAAAGCTTCGACAGGCTGACTCACTATTCATACTTTCGGTGCCGATGTTCATTTGTTGAATATCGACCTGTTGTTTGGCTGTTAAAAATTTAGGAGATGCGCCTGTACCAATGATTAATATATCGATATCATCTTGACTAGATAATGAAAAAAGAGACACTTTATTAATATCTTCAATTGTTTTAATTTTTGTTTCAGTAAAAAAACTTCTAGAAATAAAACAGGGTGTTTTTATCTGTGCATGAGCTAGCTGAACAAGCCCTTGTTCAATTGATATAACACTATTTTGATTGTTTTCTTGCTGGTTAAATTCCACGTAAAGAGTAGGTAGTTTGCTAATTATTAGCCATTATAACAACAGTCTCGGTGTAAAATTATTGTCTTTTTATATTTGAGAAAACTTGTGAACAATTCTAATTCTACAGATATTTATGACGCAGATTTAACCAGCGGTGTTACAGCTTTTGACACTAAAAACTTTACCATGGCATACCAATTATTAGCGCCACTTGCAACCCAAGGTAATGCTGAGAGTCAGTGGAGACTTGGAATGATGCAAATGAATGGTTTAGGCATGGTTGAGAATCAGCCACTTGGTTTTGAAAATTTCATGAAAGCAGCTAAGCAGAATCATATTTTTGCCCACCATATGATTGGTGTGGCTTATATGATGGGTGAAGGTGTTGAGAAAGACATAAACAAGGCTATTGAGTGGTTTGAAAAAGCAGCTAAGTTCGGTATTCCAGGACCTATGTACACACTGGGCATGCTGTATGAAGATGGCAAGGAAGTAGATAAAGACCTTGAAAAGGCACAGCTTTGGTATGATAGAGC
>CALBNC010000109.1 GCA_937896195.1 uncultured Gammaproteobacteria bacterium | reverse complement strand
TGGTGCGGAAGGAGAGACTCGAACTCTCACGTCTTACGACACTGGAACCTAAATCCAGCGTGTCTACCAATTCCACCACTCCCGCGAAGAATTTGAAATTATACCTAATATAGGATTATAATGGGGCTTTGAAACTAAGGAATAAACAAATGAAAGTTAACAACGCAGTATCCGCTATGGCGGGCGCCATTATCATGATCTCATTACTTGTAAATAATAGCAATATGTTTGCAGAAGCAAGCTGGCTATGGCTGACTTTCTTTGTAGGTTTTAATTTATTCCAATCTGCTTTTACTGGATTTTGTCCAGCAGGAAAAATCTTTAAATCAATGGGCGCTAAAGACTAATTACTCGGGTCAAACCAATTAAGTTTTTCTCTTAATTTAACCACTTCACCAACAATAATCAATGTTGGTGCTTTGATTGGCTGAGTAGCTACAATTGTCGGTAACTCAACTAGTGTTGTTGTCCATACACGATGATCAGGTGTTGTGCCTTTCTCAACTAGAGCAACTGGCATATCACCACGCATTCCATGTTCTATAAGCTTATCTGATAAATGCTTTGCACCTTTAAGTGCCATATAGAACACAATGGTTTGCTGCTCAACTGCCAATTCGTTCCAAGGTAGGTTCATACTGCCGTCTTTAAGATGGCCTGTTACAAAACGACAAGATTGTGAGTAATCACGATGCGTTAATGGAATTCCTGAATAAGTTGAGCAACCTGATGCTGCAGTAATACCGGGCACAACTTGGAATGGGATTCCATTTTCAGCTAAGGTTTCAATTTCTTCACCGCCACGTCCAAAAATAAACGGATCACCGCCTTTTAAGCGACAAACGCGTCTACCTTTTTTAGCCAAATCAACCAATAATTGATTAATACCCTCTTGTGGAACACTGTGATTATCACGCTCTTTACCTACATAAATGAGCTCAGCATCTCGCCTAACTAATTCCATCACACCTTCTGAAACTAAGCGATCATATAAAATAACATCTGCTTGCTGCATTAAGCGCAAGGCTTTAAATGTTAGTAGATCAGGATCGCCTGGACCGCCACCAACTAGATACACCTCACCAACATCGCTATCAGTTGAGTCATCAAGTTGCTGCTGCATAGCAGCTTTAGCTTCATCTACACGTCCAGAGAATACTTTTTCAGCAATAATACCTGAAAAAGCGCGCTCCCAGAAAAAGCGTCTATCCTCAATATTGGTAAACTTTGCTTTAACTTGATCTCTAAAACTACCTGCTAACTCTGCTAACTTTCCGTAAGCATGGGGAATAGTACTCTCTAACTTTGCACGAATTAAACGCGCTAAAACTGGTGTCTTACCTGCTGAAGAGATGGCAATTATAATTGGAGATCTATCAACAATTGATGGCATAATAAATGAACACAAATCTGGAGAATCCACTACATTTACTGGAATATTAGCACTATGAGCCAGTTTGGAAACTTGCGCATTTACTTGGGTATTGTTAGTAGCGGAAATGATCAAGGTTTGGGTGTTTATATCACCAGCCTCAAAATTTCGTTTTATTAAAGTAATCTTGCCTTGGTCAGCCAAAGCTTGAACATTTGCACAAGCTGATTGGTCAAAACAAGTTACTTGGGCATTTGCCTTTAATAAAAGTGACATTTTTCGGTAGGCAATATCGCCACCGCCAACCACCAAACAAGGCTTTTGCTTAATATTAATAAAAATAGGTAAGTAATTCATCAAATATTCGATCGTTCGAAATAAAAGCCTACATTATAATGTCTTAACGTAAATTAAATACACAAAACACCTATTGTTATGGCTTATGAGCACTTTACTTGCCCCTTTTCACATTTAATTCTTAGCGGCCGATGTGGCTGTAAATTTGCTGCCAAAGACTGTGTAGCTGAAAAAGAATTTGGCTCATGTTTGAATCATGACTCATCAGATTCATGTCAATCCGTCTATTATCACTTACGAGATAATAGTGATTTTGTATTAAAAACTCACAACGTTAATAATCTTTCGGTTGGTCAGCAGTCCAAAATAAAAATGGGTGGCTTGCTGGCTTTGCAGGAGTTAATGGGAGTGGATAATGGCGATAAAATTAATGATATTACTAACTTAGTGGATAAGATTAATGTCAATTATCCAGATTTATCTTTAATTCCTTTTTCAAAACTTATGCCTAGAATTGCTAAGTTTAATTTTAGAAAAAAACGCTAAATTTTTAAAATTTTCTTCACAAAAGGAATTGAAATTGGACTCTTTTGTCTTAAAGATTCCTGATCTAGCTTATCAATCACAGATAACACTTCGCTTAAATCTCTAGAAAAGACTTTGAATAGATACGCATAAACTTTATCATCGATATCAAGGTTTTTATCTTGCATTTTACGCTGAATTAAATTAATCTTTTCTTGATCATCAAGCTGCTCCAAACGGTAAACAACCGCTAAAGATAATCGAGTTTTAAGATCCTTTAATACGGCCAATTCGCCAGGGGGCTTAGAAGCTGAAACAACTAGCTTGGTTTTGGTTTGTTTAATTTGATTATAAAGATCAAACAATTCTTGTTGCTGGATCTCACTTAATTGATCAATATTGTCAATACAGACCCAATCATAATCAGACAATGTATTTAAAAAATCAGTAGGCAATGTTTGCTTGATATCTACATAAACTGCTTTTAAATTCTGCTCTAATGCTTTAAAAATACAGCCTTGTAAGAGATGTGTTTTACCGTTAGATTTATCCCCTGAGACAAATACAACTGATGAGTACTCTTGAGAGAACAAATTGTCAATAAAAGCCAGTAATGCTTGATTTTTTTCAATAGAAAAATTACCTAACAGCATCTTTGTGTCTAGAGAAATAGGCAATCCAAGTTGTTTCATCATATCCGTCTTATTTTTTTTCTTGGGAGATGACCTTCTCAATCCAAATCCAAATATAGTCCGCACCACTTAGGACCGTAGAAGTAGCAACAATGATAAAAAATATCGTACTCCATTGTGTCAGTGCTGGATATAACTGCATAACCACCAAGAACAAGACTAAAGCAATTTGCAATGCGGTATTAATTTTAGATAACTTTGAAGGAGTCAGTAGCTCGTCCTTAGGAGTGCCGGCACCAATAAAACTTCCTACTGTGCCAGATACAATCATGACGTCACGCAAAAATACTAACACCAGTAGCCACATCGGTAGCAAGCCAATAATATATAGTGTGATAAAGCTACTCACTAATAGTAGCTTATCGGCAACTGGGTCAAGAATAGAGCCTAGGCGAGATTCAAACGAATAGCGTTTAGCAATCCAGCCATCTAGTCCATCTGTAATTCCGGCAACAAAAAACAACACCATTGCTAAAAAATATTGATCATTTAACAAAGTCATTACAACAGGTACTGTTAAAATAATGCGTAAAATTGAAAGTGCATTTGGCACACTAGAAAAATTCATTTTTCGACGAGTTCAATTGAGATCTAAAAAAATTAATTATACGGAAAAAACCATATGTCATCATTGACTTACCAAGACTCAGGTGTCGACATTACCAAAGGTAATGACTTAATCGAAAAAATTAAACCAATTGCAAAATCCACAATGCGTGATGGTGTGTTAGCAGGTCTTGGTGGATTTGGCGCTATGTTTGAGTTGCCAATTCATAAATACAAAAATCCAGTTTTAATTTCTGGAACAGATGGTGTCGGTACAAAACTTAAAGTAGCTGAAATGCTTAATAAGCATGATACCATTGGTATTGATCTGGTAGCCATGTGTGTTAATGACTTAATTGTGCAAGGTGCAGAGCCGTTATTTTTTCTAGATTATTATGCGACTGGTAAGCTAAACATTGAATTGGCTACATCGGTTATTCACGGCATTGGCGAGGGTTGTAAAATTTCTGGCTGTGCTTTAATTGGTGGTGAAACTGCTGAAATGCCGGGCATGTATCAAGGTGAAGAATATGACCTTGCCGGTTTTTGTGTTGGTATTGCAGATAAAGACAAGGTTATCGATGGTTCAAAAGTATCTAATGGCGATCATATTATCGCCTTAGCCTCATCAGGTCCTCATTCCAATGGCTACTCTCTTATTCGTAAAGTCTTAGAACGATCCAAGCCGACAGACGCTCAATTACAAGCGCTTATCGAGCCTACTAAAATTTATGTTAAATCAGTTTTATCACTGATTGAAAAATACTCAGTCCATGCAATCTCACACATCACCGGTGGCGGGCTCTTAGAAAATATTCCTAGAGTATTACCGGACAACTTGGCTGCAAAGCTAGATAGTAAATCATGGGTATTACCTGAGATATTTCAGTTTTTACAAGACAATGGTAATATTGACATTATGGAAATGTATCGCGTCTTCAACTGTGGCGCAGGTATGGTTCTTGTTGTTCCTGCCGAACAAAGTGCAGCAGCTATTCAGCATATGAACGAGCAAGGTGAGAAAGCCTGGCTAATTGGGGAAATTGTTGCTAATGAAGGTAATCAAGTTATTATCTAAATGAAAGGTGTTATCCTAATTTCTGGAAGTGGCTCAAACCTTCAGTCTATCATTGATAATGCTGAAGAAATTGATCTAGATATTCAAGCAGTTATTAGCAACAAAGAAGATGCTTATGGGCTTAAACGTGCCCAAGATGCAAATATCCCCACCCATACACTCAATCACACACAATTCTCCACTCGAGAGGCGTTTGATCAGCAGCTAAGCCAAATTATTGATCAATATAATCCTGGTATCATTATTTTGGCAGGTTTTATGCGTATTCTCACCGCAGAATTTACGCAAAAATATTTAGGAAAAATGCTAAATATCCATCCCTCTTTATTGCCTAAATTTACGGGTCTTAATACACACCAAAGAGCACTTGATGCTGGTGAGAGTGAACATGGTGTCAGCATTCATTTTGTTACTGATGAGCTAGATGGTGGGGCTATTATTGCTCAATCTCATGTTCAAGTGCTTAAAAATGACACTGCTAAATCGCTGTCAAAACGGGTTTTAATAGAGGAGCATAAACTCTTCCCTAAAGTTATACATTGCTTTACCCAGGGACGATTATCACTTAAAGATAATCGTGCTATACTAGATGGTCAATGTCTATAAAAACTTCAATAATCATTATAGCAGGGCTATTTTGCGCGAGCACTCAGGCGCTTGAACCTCATTTTGCCAAATATCAGTTATCTATTAATGGCTTGAAAATTGCAGAAGAGACTCGTACATTACATAAATTAGAAGATAATTTTTTCTACACAGCTAACGCCAAAACCACGGGTATTGCCGCACTTGTTAAAAAATATTCTGTTGCTGCTAGCTCCTCTTTTACAATCGATGAGCTAGGTGTTGATGATATTAGCTATCAAATTATGGAATTAGAAGATACGCAAGTTAAAGAAAATTACTCGATTGATATCAATTCTAAACATTTTAAGGTTGTCTCAAACCTAACTAAAACTCAGCCTACTATCCTAACTTGGGATACCAAGCCTGGTAGCGTTGTAGATCCACTCAGTTTATTTTTGGCACTGGCTCATGACCTAGAGAAAGCCCCAGATAAAACCGAATTTTTTTACCAGGTAGCTAATGGGCAGTCTGTCAAACAGCATCATTATAAAAAAACTGGCAACCAGTCAATTAGCTTAAATCAAAAAACAATTAAAGCTATTAAAATTGAGAAAATTGGTGATGGCGACAAATTAGAAGCGTATTTTTTTCCAGAGTATCAGTACTTGCCTATCTCAATTAAACAAGTTAAAAATGGCAGAGATTACCATTATCAAATTACTAATTATCAACTAGGTACTTTGTAAATAACTTTGCAAGTATTGGCCTGTATATGATCCTTTAACTTTACTCACAGTTTCTGGAGTACCTGTTGCCACAATACACCCACCTTTATCTCCCCCTTCAGGGCCTAAATCTACAATCCAATCAGCTGTTTTAATAACATCTAAATTGTGCTCGATAATGACAATGGTATTTTCTCTTTCACGCAGTCGATTAATCACTGATAACAATTGTTTAATATCATGAAAATGTAAGCCAGTTGTAGGTTCGTCCAGAATGTAAAGTGTCTGACCTGTATCAAGTTTTGATAACTCTTTTGCTAGCTTAATACGTTGCGCCTCACCACCTGATAAGGTGGTTGCATTTTGACCCAAGGTAATATATGACAAGCCAACATCCATCAAGGTTTGTAATTTTTGTTTAATTTTTGGCATCGGTTCAAAAAACTCTACAGCCGTTTCAACCGTCATGTCTAGCACCTGTGAAATGGTTTTTCCCTTGTACATAATCTCTAAAGTTTCACGGTTGTATCTATCACCATGACAAACATCACAAGGCACATAAATATCAGGCAAAAAGTGCATTTCCACTTTAATCAGTCCATCTCCCTTACAAGCTTCACAACGCCCGCCTTTGACATTAAAACTAAAGCGTCCTGCCTTATAGCCACGACTTCTAGCTTCTAGCGTTTGAGAGAAAAGATCACGAACTAAAGAAAATATACCTGTATAAGTCGCTGGATTGGAGCGTGGTGTTCTTCCAATTGGGCTTTGATCAATGTTGACGATTTTATCAAAATACTCTAGTCCTGAAATGCTATCAAACTCTGCAGGTGTTGTTTGTGCGCGGTTTAAATCACGCGCTGCTAAAGCGTACAAAGTATCATTAATCAGTGTTGATTTACCCGATCCAGATACACCGGTGACACAAGTCAAAACACCCACAGGAATAGCCAAATCAACCCGATTTAGATTGTTACCATTGGCGCCTTTAATTTCAAGCCAACGATCTGAGGTTTTTCGCACATTAGGCACTTCAATACTTTGTCTGCCACTAAGATAATCGCCCGTTAAAGATTTTGGATTGTCTGCCACTTCTTGAGGTGTGCCAGCTGCAATGATTTCACCGCCATGCATACCAGCGCCAGGACCAATATCAATCACGTAATCTGCTTGCATAATAGCATCTTCATCGTGCTCAACCACAATCACGGTATTACCAATATCTCGAAGATACGTCAATGTATTTAAAAGTTTTTGGTTGTCTCGCTGATGAAGACCAATCGAAGGCTCGTCTAAAACATACAAAACACCCATAAGTCCTGCGCCAATTTGGCTGGCCAGTCGAATTCGTTGAGCCTCGCCACCCGATAAAGAGTTTGCTCTACGATCAAGGCTTAAATAATCAAGTCCAACATTAATCAAAAACTCCAATCGCTGGATGATTTCTTTTAAAACCGTGTCAGCAATTTTGGCCCTAGAACCTTCTAGCTCGAGTGAATTTAAAAATTCATAGATATTAGCAATGGAAAGCTTGGTGACATAAGACAAATTTTTCCCACCAATAAAGACATTTCTAGCTGCTTCATTCAGTCGGTCGCCATTACATTCCATACAATCTTGGCTGACCACATAGCGAGACAACTCTTCACGAACTGAGCGAATTTCACTCTCTTCATAACGACGCATCATGCGTGGAATAACACCTTCAAAAGGTTTGGTTTTATTCGACCAGCCTTTACGCCCTTTTATTTTAGAAAAATCAATCTCATCCTCACCACTGCCGTAAAGCACAATTTTTTTGTGCTCATCACTTAAATCTTCATAAGTAGTTTCAATGTCAAATCCGTAAAACTGACCCACCAACATTAAGATTTGATAAAAATAAGCATTTGAGCGGCCCCAACCATAAATTGCACCATCGGCCAAACTAAGCCCTGGATTTGCAACCACTTTGTGTGCATCAAACATATCTTTAACACCCAAACCATCACAAGTCGGACAAGCACCCACTGGATTGTTAAAAGAAAAAAGCCTTGGTTCTAATTCAGTAAGTGAGTAGCCACATTCAATACAAGAAAATTTGGCAGAAAATACCATCTCATCCCAACTTGGCTCATCATCCATTGGTAATACTTTAACCAAACCACTACTTAAATTAAGCGCTGTTTCTAATGATTCAGATAGGCGCGAAGCAATGTCTTTTCGAACTTTAAGGCGATCAATAACAATTTCAATTGTATGGTTGGTTTTGCCGTTCAGCTCTTCCATTTCATCCATATACATCACTTCACCATCAACTCTGGCACGTAAGAATCCTTGATGTGATAATTCTTCTAGTAATTTTTTATGACTACCCTTACGATTTTGTACGATGGGCGCCAACAGCATAATCTTTTCACCCTCAGGCAAAGCGATAATACTATCAACCATTTGAGAGATAGTTTGTGACTGAAGATCAACCTCATGCTCTGGACACTTTGGAATGCCGGCGCGAGCAAACAATAATCTTAAATAATCATAAATTTCAGTGATCGTACCTACAGTTGAGCGCGGGTTGTGCGATGTGGCTTTTTGCTCAATAGAAATTGCTGGAGATAGTCCTTCAATATGATCAACATCCGGCTTTTCCATGAGAGATAAAAACTGTCTTGCATAAGCTGATAAAGACTCAACATAGCGCCTTTGCCCTTCTGCATAAATAGTATCAAAAGCCAAAGATGACTTACCCGAACCAGACAAACCTGTGATTACCACAAGCTTATTTCTCGGTATGTTGATATCAATATTCTTTAAATTGTGAACGCGAGCGCCACGTATGCTAATCTGATCCATATGCAAGGTTAAATTATGTCGGACAAAGGGTTCATTATAACGAGCAAGCTAGGTAAAATCACTCTATTCTTTATATGACTATTACTAATACATAAACTAAGCATGAGCAAATACAAACGCATCTTATTAAAACTCAGCGGTGAAGCACTTGCCAGCTCTGAAAATACTGTTGATCCAGCCACTTTGGATAAAGTTGTTGGCATTATTAAATCTGTGCAGAAACAAGGTGTGGAAATTGGTATTGTTGTTGGTGGTGGTAATATTTTTCGCGGTGCGGCACTAGCCCAAGCTGGCATGAACCGTGTCACTGGTGATCATATGGGTATGTTGGCCACTGTCATAAATGCATTAGCTATTTCAGATTCTTGCCGTAAAAATGATGTTGATGTATTAGTTATGTCTGGCTTTCCAATTGGTGGTGGTGTTTGTGAACCAATGGATCATAACAAAGCTAAGCAAGCACTTAGCGAAGGTAAAGTGGTTATTTTCTCAGCAGGTACAGGCGCACCTTGTTTTACTACGGATACTGGCGCTACACTTAGAGCTATTGAAATTGGTGCAGATGCAGTATTTAAAGCCACTAAAGTAGATGGTGTTTATACAGCTGATCCAATGAAAGACGCTAGTGCAACTCGCTACGACACACTAAGTTTTGATGAAGCTATTTCAAAAAATCTACAGATTATGGATACCTCAGCCTTTGCCATGTGTCGTGAACATCATATTGAAATCTGTGTCTTTAGCATGCTTGAAGATGCCAACACATTGTCTAATATTCTTAAGGGTGAATCCTTAGGAACCATTGTAAGGAACTAATTATGTTAAATGAAATTCAACAAGATGCTCAAGATCGTATGACTAAAAGCATCGCTTCACTTGAAACCAACTTTGGAAAAATTAGAGCAGGTCGTGCACACCCTTCACTGCTTGAGCAGGTTCAAGTAGAGTATTACGGATCAATGGTGCCTTTATCGCAAGTGGGTAACATTGTTGCTGAAGATTCACGCACACTTAAGGTTTCTGTTTGGGAAAAAGATATGTCAGCGGCAGTAGAAAAAGCCATCATGACTTCAGACTTAGGACTTAATCCTCAAACCATGGGGCAAGTAATTCGCATCCCCCTTCCTCCCCTTACTGAAGAGCGCAGACGTGATTTAGTTAAAGTTGTTCGAGATGAAGCTGAAAATGCCAAAATTGCCATTCGCAATATTCGTCGAGATGCTAACTCTGATTTTAAAGATCTTTTAAAAGACAAGGAAGTTTCAGAGGATGAGGCTAGAAAAGCAGAAGACAATGTTCAAAAAATAACAGATATCAGCGTGAAAGAAGTGGAGTCAAAATTAGCTGATAAAGAAAACTCACTACTAGAGATTTAAACTTTTCTCTAAACGTAAAAAAAGCCTGCAATTGCAGGCTTTTTTTGTTCTTGCTATAGTCTATTTAAATGATTCAACATTAAAACTAAAACGTCCAATACAGTTATAGTAATCTTCCCAACGCTCAGGAGAGAATAACGTACCCATTGCATCAATAGGACCGGTGTTATATTCAGAACCAACAGCTAGTGCAGCTTTAAATATAGCAATGTTAGAATCTGATAAACCTAATTTTGCTTGACACGCCTGGTGTGCTCTTTGTGTTACCGCAACACCTGATGGTGTTTTACCAATCACTTTACTTAATGTCATTGTGTCTGGTGCTTGCTCAGTAATGACAGTTTTTTCAGTCACAGGCTGCATTGAGTCAAAAGACTCTACTGGACCCATGTCACGGTCATCACCACCAGCAATGATGCTAGTCGCTAATGTTATTGCTGCTACAAAAGTTAATGTTTTAATCGTCATATCTTCAATCTCCAAATAATTTAAAATTCATCTTTACCATTTCATTTTATATCACCTTGGTTTTTTATGATTAACGATTTTGAAAAATATTGTAATATGACAATCCTGTCACCTATTTGTGATCAATTAGTTGAATTATCAAACCAAGCATTCTCAGTAAATAACGGCAATATTCCCAAATGGGAGCAGGCAATTGCCGATATTCAACAAATACAGCCTGGTAAAGCTACTTTTAAGCATCCTTATGTTTGTATTGACACTCAAGTGGACATTGAAAACCTAACCCAGTCTTTAAAACAGCTTATGCCTTGGCGAAAAGGCCCTTATCAAATTGGCAATTTAGCGCTTGAGAGCGAATGGCGTGGCGATATGAAATGGGATCGAATCAAGGATCATATAAAACCACTCGCTGGTAAGTCTGTTTTGGATGTTGGCTCTGGCAATGGCTATTTCACCTATTTAATGGCCATGCAAGGTGCTGAAATTGCTGTTGGTATCGAGCCATTTTTACTCTTTAATTATCAATTCCAAGCTATTCGTACATTGATAAGTCAGCCACTAAAAGCTTATGTTTTGCCATTAAAACTAGAGCAAATGCCTGAAGGATCTTCATTTGACAGTGTTTTTTCTATGGGTGTTTTGTACCACCAAAAAGATCACATGCTGCATCTTAAACAACTCATGGACGTCATGACAGATAATGGTGAACTTATTTTAGAAACTTTAATTATCGATCAGCAGTATGGTGATCAAATTATTCCACAAGATCGTTATGCTCGCATGCGAAATGTTTGGTGTTTACCTTCCACTGACACACTACACACTTGGCTACAAACCGCGGGTTTTAAAAATATAAAACTTGTCGATGTCACCAAAACCACGCCAGAAGAGCAGCGAGCCACACATTGGATTGGCGACAATACACAATCTATCAAAGATTTTCTAGATCCAAATGATGACAATTTAACCATCGAAGGATTGCCTGCACCTAAGCGGGCTGTCTTCATTTGCCAAAAATAGTATAATCACCAACATGAAATTTCACCTACCTTTTATCACGCTGCTATTTGCCACTAATGTCCTTGCCAGCCCAAACATTGTGGTGAGCATTAAACCCATTCATTCAATTGTAAGTGC